>JADLFC010000156.1 GCA_020845775.1 Deltaproteobacteria bacterium | reverse complement strand
GCAAATTCAGTTTGCCATTGCCTCTATCCTAAACAATAATCCTATAATTCTCGTTCAGTAGTTGGCATAGCTTCACTGCATATTTTATCTTGTTGTAAATCTTAGACAAATTTTTCTTTAGAATTATTTGCTAAGATTTGCTAATCTAATTATTTATTTCTACGAATTTGATTTGTCCGTATTGTTGCTACTGTGCGGGCACTCGTCATTGCTGCTTAGTGAAAGATTTTGAGTATGGTTTTAAAATTTAGCATTAGATTACTTATTTGTTACTGTGTTTTTTCACTGCTGCTACCTGTTGGTATAGTTAAAGCAGATGTGGTTCGCGAGCTGACGCAGTTAGTTGTAGGAACAAATCAAAAATTTGCACGCGCTAAGCGAAAGCCTAAATTTGGCGTTGTGGTTGCGGATGCGCGGACGGGACAAGCTGTTTTTCAGCACAACGCGAGTCAACTATTGATTCCGGCATCAGTGCTAAAAGTGGTTACATCGGTAGCTGCTCTAAAAATCCTAGGGGGAGAACATACATATCCTTCCGAAATATTTGTAGATCGCCTTCCTCAAGTTGGAGCCGGTAAGCAGGGAACGATTGGCAATCTATACTTTCGCGGTTATGGAGATCCGATTTTAGTAGATGAAAAATTGTTTAAAATTGCCACTGCTGTTTATAGAAATGGCGTAAAAACGATAGAAAACGTAGTAATTGACGATACATTGTTTGTCGATTCGCCTGGGGCAAGTGGCAATCGTCCCTATCAGGCGGGTTTGAGTGCAACTTCGATTAATCACAATAGCTATGCAGTAGACATTTCGCCGAGTGCGCTTGGAAAAAAGGCACATGTCTTTCTCACTGGCGGTATGGATGGTGGAGACATGAATGTTGAGCTCATTAATGAGGTCGTTACTGGAAATGGAAGCGGAAACAGGATAATTTTAACGCAATCGCCACAGAGTGCAAATTTTAAAGCGCATGTTAGAGAGGAGGGTTCTACGGCCATGGGGGACGAGCGTGGTGGGGGCAATGGCAGCTTGGAAGCAAGGCTTCCAAGAACTATCGTTAAGGTTAGGGGGCAGATTGGGATTAACTCTAAATTGCTCACTTATTATAGTAGCGTCGCTTACCCGCCGGCTTATCTTGGAACTCTGCTAAAGCATTATTTGGAGGTGGTTGGAGTTGAGGTTAGGGGTGGGGTTCAACTGGGAGAAACGGCGCGAGAGGCGAAGCTGCTAAATGTTTTTTATTCCGAAAGCCTTGCAAAGATTATTAAAGATTTAAATCAGTTTAGTAATAATTTTATAGCTGGTCAGATTTTTTACTCGATTGGCCAGGATTCTTTGGGGTATTTTCGGCAGGATGTTGCGGTTGAGCGCATCTCGGGTTTTTTGGATACTTTGGGTATTAGTCGAGACAGTTATGCGATTTTCGATGGTTCGGGCTTAAATAGGGAAAACAGAATTACGCCTGGGGCTTTAACTAAGGTGTTAGTTGCGGCATATAGCGATTTTTCCATTGCGCCTGATTTTGTTTCGTCACTACCCCGCTTTGGGTATAGTGGGACGTTGAGGAAGCGGACATTGGTAAGGAATCGGCTACCTGCAAATAGCGTCGAAGAGAATGCGCGCAGAGAGGCGCAAGTTAGAAGTATGTGGGCCAAGACTGGCACACTTAATGGCGTTAGCTCTATAGCGGGTTATGCCGTTGGAGCAGACGACAAGGCTTACACTGTGGTAGTGATTTCAAATGGGGTTTCTAAGGGGCATGCAATGCAGCTAGAAGACGAGGTTTTTAGAATAGTTGGAGGTGTTAAGAGGTAGTGATTTTTATTGTTCGTCTATTGTGTTGTTTTGTTGCGAGCTCTGTTTTGTTTTCGTTTTGTAATGTGGCGGAGGCGGAAATATCGGTTATATCGCCCGAATTTCGCGTTTCTGGCATGTTGAGGGACAGGGTAGAATTTTGGAAGCTAATTTTTACTAAATATGGCCCAAATCATTTGGTCTTTCACCACAGGAGTTATCCAGAAATAATTTACTCCGTTTTAGACTTTAGCGAGTATGAAAAAAAATTATCTTTTAGGGAGTTTGGGCGAAAAAAGAACCAAGCTGTCAAACAAGAGATAGAGTCTATTCGCCAGGCCTTAAATAGATTGGGGCGCGGCGAAGCTGCAAGCAGTGAGCTCGAAAGGAGGATAGAAAAGCTATTTAGCAAACGACAATATTCCTCAGCGCGACAGTTACGGCGTGCTTATTTGGCGGCTGCGAATGTGGAGCAAGTTCGCTATCAGACTGGTATTAGCGAGCGCTTTAGGCAGGGAATTGAGCGGTCTGGTCTTTATTTGCATGCGATTGAAGAAGTATTTAGGACTGCGGGGCTTCCCTTGGAGCTATCGCGTTTGCCGTTAGTTGAGTCTTCGTTTGATTATAAAGCTTATAGCAGTGTAGGTGCGGCGGGGATTTGGCAATTTACGCGTTCTACGGGAAAGCAGTATCTAAATGTTGGCCCGCATTTAGATGAGAGGCGAGATCCGATATTGGCCTCTAGGGCAGCGGCAAAATACTTAAAGAACGCCTATAACAATGTAGGGAGCTGGCCGCTAGCGGTTACTTCTTACAATCACGGGCTGGGTGGTGTTATTCGTGCCGTGCGACAGACTGGAAGCAAGGATCTGGAGCTGATAATTAAAAACTATCAGAGTCCCAGTTTTGGTTTTGCCTCCTCAAATTTTTATGCCGAGTTCGTCGCAGCTTTGGAAGTTGAGCGAGAGTGGCGTCGATATTTTCCGGGGCTAGTAAGGGAAAAGCCTTTGTTTTTCGATGAGATTAGAATCGAAAGACCCGTTTCGTTGGGAAGGTTATCTCAGTGTAGTGGTGCTAGCAAGGATAGACTTAGCGCGCTTAATCTTGGTCTTCAGAAACCGATACTTAATGGGCAGGTGACGATACCAGCTAATTATGTTGCCAAAGTGGAGAGAGGTAAGGGGCAGAGGACAGTGGCGGCGCTAGGCTGTGGTGAGGTGCTTTCATTAACGGAGGAAACCTCGAATTACTTATCGAAGGGCCGCAAATCGAAACAGGCAGCTACTGCTGTTGTGGCTATGGCAACTTCTACCTCTGCCTCGAAATATAAGGTAAGACCCGGAGATACGCTGGGAGCCATTGCAAGAAGAATGTCGGTGCGACAAGCAGATTTGATGCGGGTGAATAATATTAGAGATGCTCGTAAGTTACGCGCTGGGATTTTGCTTGCTATCCCTGCCAAAGCGAAGGCCGTGACAGAGGTGGCTCCGGTAAGACTGGCTAGCGCAAGCAAGGGTTCTTCTGTTGCGGAGACTAGTGTCGCTAATAGTGCGGGTGCTAATGCGGGGAAAAAATACGTAGTAAAGAAAGGGGACAATTTGAGTATTATTGCGCGGAAGCTCGGCACCTCTGTTAAGAATTTGCAGAGGAATAATCCCTCGATTGGCAAGTTGCTTTATCCGGGGCAAAGTTTGGCAGTGCCATGACCATGCATTTGCTGCTCATTTTTGCACTCCTTGCCTATGTAATAGCAGCATACCTGTATACTAAAGAATCTTTAACGACTTATAGCGGCGCAGTTTTAAAGGCGCAGCTCGTATTGATAATTGGCTTATGCCTGCATTTTAGTTTTTTGTTGTTTAGGTTTCTAGTGTACGGCCGAGCAAACTTGCTTGGTTTCCCAACTATGCTGTGTGCGGTTAGTCTCCTGCTAGGATTAAGTTTTCTAATTTTTCAAGGAAGGTATCGACTGACCGGATTAGGGATTTTTGTAATGCCGCTTACTGCGTTTTTGATGGGTTTTTCCGCTTTAACTTATCACCTGACGAGAGAGACGAGTAGTTTTTACATAAGCTTAGATGCTACTTTAGCGTTTCATTTGGTTTGTTCTGCTCTTTCCCTAGTGGCGTTTTGTTTAGCGTTTGTGGTGAGTGTCGCTCGTGTTTTTCAGGGCGTATTAATTCGAGAAAAAAAATTTAGCGTAATGCAAAGAAAGCTTCCGGCGCTAAAAGCCTTAGATGCCATTAATCAGAGGTTATTAGGTATTGGTTTTGTTTTGATGTTTTTAGGCGTTGTTGCTGGGGTAGCTTTTGCTTTTTCGAAGGGCATTGATTTTACAGTGTTTGATCAGCGAATTGTTTGGTCGATGGTTACGCTAATAGTTTATGGCTTTATTTTGTTAGCGCGCAGAGTGGTCGGTTGGCGTGGTCGCAAAGCTGCTTGGGGGGCGATAGCTGGTTTTGTGGTTATATTGGCGTCATTTGTGAGTTTTGGCGTTTCGGGTGCTGGATTCCATGTATTCTAGCAAGGATGTAAATAGTGATGGTGCGTCGGAGTTTTGCGATACGGCTATGACTGTATTGTTAAGTGGACTTAGTTATCGGAAGACTGGCATAGCCACTCGCGAGCGCCTTGCGGTGGAGGTGGAGAATGAGCAAGAGTTATTGGGCGAATTTTTAAAGTGTCCGTTTTTTAGCGAAGCAGTTTTGGTTTCTACGTGTAACAGGGTCGAGTTGGTTACGGTGGTTCCGGCGTTTGGTTCGGTTTTGGAGGATGCTAGGAGACATATAGAGGGTGTTTTTGAGAGCAATGCAGGACTTGGAAAAAATGCTTTAAGGGAAGAGTTTTATCATTTGGATGGCATGAGTGCTGTTAGGCATTTATTCCGCGTTGCCTCTGGTTTGGATTCTCTAGTTTTGGGCGAGCCGCAAATATTGGGGCAGCTTAAGAAGGCCTTTTGTCGTGCGCTGGACGGTGGTTTTACATCAGTTATTCTCAACAGGCTGTTTCAGAAGGCTTTTGGCGTAGGGAAGGCCATTAGGACTCATACTAATATTGGGCGCAAGGCTGTATCGGTTTGTTATGCAGCGCGCGAGCTGGCGCGGCATATTTTTGGCGATCTTGTGAATGCGCGAGTGATGCTTATTGGAACTGGTGATGTTGGCGCGCTAAGTCTAAGGCATTTTTCGAGTGCTGGTGTAAAAAGTATTTGCATAGCTAGTAGTTCTTTAGAGCGGGCAGTGGAAGTTGGAAGGAATTTCGATGCCATAGTTTTACCTCTACATAAGCTTGAAGAATTTCTGCCGCAGGTTGACATCATTATTGGTGCAAGTTCGGTTAGTATGTCTAATGGGTCGATTATAGATCGATTGATGGCGAGTGAGGCGTTAGCGCAGCGGTGTGGCGAGTCGCAGTTTTATATAGATCTTGGTGTGCCGAGAAATTTTGCCTCTGGGATCGCCGAGTTGCCAGATGCTTATTTGTATAACATAGACGACCTTGAGTATATTGTCAGGCAAAACATTGATGAAAGGGAGCTAGAGACGGATCGAGCGGAGTTAATAGTTGCTGAGGAGGTGGAAAAGTTTTCTGTTTGGTTAGCGAGGCGTTCGGTGGATCCGGTTATAAGAGACGTAGTTCGCTGGTGTAGTGATTTGCAGGAGAGAGAGATTGCAAAGACCATGCGCCGATTACAGCGCGATTGTGAAGGTTTTAGTGAGAGTGAGCATCGCGAGCTAAGAAGCGCCCTAGGTAGGCTTTGTAGCGCGCTTATTGCTAAGACGTTGCACAGGCCTGTTAGTGTGCTAAAAGAGAGGGGCAATCACAATAGACCATTGTTGTTGGCCTTTAAGGAGTTGTTTTTGCAGGACGATTCTGCTTGATACATCGCAAATGCCCTGGTGCTGGAATTGGTAGACAGGCATGGTTCAGGTCCATGTGTCGCAAGGCGTGGGAGTTCGAGTCTCCCCCAGGGCAAGTCATCAAAAATTATGATTTTTAAGTTCTTTTTTAGAAACGGTATAGCCTGGAAATAGAAATACAGATTGGGATTGGGGCTAATAGTCGTCGTTAAATGCTAATGAGCTGTCGCGTAGGGAGGCGAAGGGATGGCCGATAATTTGTTGGCTGTTGTTACATAAGAGCATGAAGGCATGGCGGGTTTGCTGGTCTGGTAGATGTGCGTGTGTGAGCTTTCCTGCAAGTAGGTCGGCAAACCAAGACCGATAGGCGGGAGAGATTTTTTCATCTTCAGTCGGATTGTAGCCGCAAAAACTTAATAGCCTTAGGTTAAATAAAACTACCTGGTAATAACAGTGCTCTTCATCCTTAGAGGAATCTATGCTTCTTAAACAATGAATAATATGGTTAAACAGCCTTCCAGCGTCCTTTTCACCTTCATGCGTAAACGCCGTGGCAAGCTCTAGACAATACGAAGATAGCGATAATTTAAAAAAGTCGCTTCGAAGACTGAGCAACACGTGACGGTTAGATAAGCCTTCGATGGTGTGCCATTCTGGACGGTTCCTTGCAGAACTTAACTCAAATATGCCGTAATCAAAAGGCTCAATCCCACCCATAAATCGCTTCTTGCTTCGGCGAACACCACGAGCAATCGCACTTAGCTTGCCACACTGTTGGGTAAGTAGGGTAACTATGCTGTCCGATTCCCTAAAAGCTTTGCTCTGAAGAACTAGTCCAGGACTCGAGAATTTCTGCGGCAGAGACATACTCTACTAAAGCATCAGTGAGGCTATGGAAAAATAAATTACAATGCTAATTAAATCAGTGGACGTCGTTACAAATGGTCCCGAAGCAATTGCCGGATCTGCCCCAAGTTTTTGCATGATGAACGGCAAAATTGCGCCAAAGGAAGTGGCACATGTCATGCTCATCATTATCGATACGCCTACTATCAGGCTAAGCTTGATGTTGTGGTAAAGTAAGAGGGAAACAAGACACAGCATCGCGCCAAAAATCACTCCTAACAATATGCCTATTGATGCCTCTTGTTTCAGTCTGCGAAATATGCGGTAGTCTCCCAATTCTCCCGTAGCTATCCCCCTGACGGTAATTGTCGACGTTTGTGAGCCTACATTGCCACCCATGCCACATACTATGGGCATGAAGAACGCTAACGCTACTACTTTCTCCAGAGCGGGGGAAAAATTGCCAAGCAACATCGCCCCAACTATGCCCCCAAGCCAACTTGCGCCTAGCCAGGGAATGCGACTCTTAATCGCGACAGGAATGGTCGCACCAATTTTGTCCTGCTCTTCCGTTCCTACAAGCCTTAGAAGATCCTCTGTATGCTCTTCGTCGATTACGTCTACTATGTCATCAACGGTAATGATGCCGAGGATTTTTTTGCTATCCGGATCTAGGACAGGTACGCTGTGCAAATCATAGTCGGCAATTATGCGCGCTACCTTCTCTTGATCGTCGTTCGGAGCAACGCTTAAAAAAGATGTCTTCATTATTTGCGATATGTGGCTAACCGAACTTGCCGCCAATAGCTCGCGCAGCGAACAGACGCCTTTTAAACGATGATCGCCATCGAGTATGTAAAAAGACGATATTTCAGTATCGCGAGTTATGTCGTCGTCCTGAAGCTTTTGTCGGAGTTGCCTAGTGGCTTCGTCCGCAGATATGTGTTCGGGAAAGGATAAAAATAGCGTAGTCATTATTCCGCCAGCAGTTTCGCGATCGTAAGCTAGCAGTTTGTTTATCTCTTTGGCGCGGCTCGGGCTGACTCGCTTTAACGCCCCAATGCGCTTTCGTCGGGGAAGCATAGAAAGCACATCAGCAGCATCGTCTATCTCGAGCCTTCTAACTACGGCGCCAATGCGCGAATCGTCTAGCAACTTAAGGGCTATCCCGCGAACATAATCCCCCGCATGGGCAATTAAACCAGCTAGTTGATCCAGACCAGTAACGTGCTTAATGAATTCGCTCTGATATTCAGGATCTACGGCGTTAATTACTGAGGTGAGCATAACAGGGTGAAGCTCGTCTAAAAAAGCGCTTAGTTTGCTCGATAACTCGTGCTCCTCGCGAGGTTCCCTAAGTAATTGCAGGGAAAAATCAACGTGCTTGCTAACATCATTGTCGAGATCTAAGGCGGCCATAGAGAAGCTAAAAAAATATTATGTTTTTGGAGTTGCTATTTACTACAGCAGAATTTACTTATAGACAACTATTCTGGCTCGTTTGGTGCGGGGATTTATCGTGTATTGTTATGCTGGTTATGCCCGTGTCATAGAAGGATAGAATTATGGATGCGGTGTGGGTGACGGAAATTTGCTTTTATGTCTAAGGATGATTAAAGAAATCACGTTTTGTTATGAAAAGGCGTCTAGCTAAGAAGAAACAAAAAGCCAAATGTGTTGATGGATCGCATTTTAGTAATAGCAGGGAGGATTGCATGAACAAAGGTTCGGCATGTGAATCAATTTCCGAAAGTTCGGCTGAGTGTGGAGACGTGGAGACTGCTTCGAAAGAGGGATATAGGGCTTCCAAGCGCAATCCGGACGATGTGGAGAAAGAGGCGGATACGGAGATGTCGCCAATCTGCGATATGTCTGAAGAGAATGAGCCTAGAAACGCCAAGGAGGTAGATGCTAATGGAGTGGATAATTTGGTAGTGGCGCTGAAAGATGAGGCTCAGCAGCATTATGACAAGTATTTACGAGCAGTTGCGGATCTAGAAAATTATAAGCGTCGGGCCCAGAAAGAGCGGTCAGATTTGTTGCGATATGCAGGTGAGAACCTGGCGCGCGATTTGTTAGAAGTGGTTGATAACTTAGAACTTGCGCTAAACCAAAATGCCAGCGCTTCTGGTAGCGATATCCTTAAAGGTGTTGAAATGATTCACAAACAGTTCCTGTCAGTTCTGGATCGCCATTCTATAAAAGGCGAGCAAGCAGTGGGCGAGCTTTTCGATCCAAATAAACATCAGGCCGTGACGGCAGTTCCAAGTGAAGAATATGCGCCTGGCACTATTTTGGAGGTTTTCAAGAAAACCTATTTTTTTAAGGATAAATTATTGCGAGCAGGGCAGGTAGTAGTGTCGAGGAAGCCAGATTAGACTTAAAAACGAGTTTGTCTCAAAAACGTCAGCACCGCCGAAAGTAAGCAAGTGTAAGCCTACAAAGAAGTTGTCTTTAAGTTCATTTGAGACCTTGCAAGTTAGATAATTAATGGTTATCGAAAGTAATACCGCGAAAAGAGTGGCATTTTATCAAAAGATCTCGTCTTTTTAGTATTGTAGATTTAGGAATAGTTTAGTCAAAAATTGATAATTTTAAAGGGGCTTTATGGGTAAAGTTATAGGGATTGATTTGGGAACGACTAATTCGTGTGTTGCCGTGATGGAGGGAGGGGATGCGGTAGTCATTACCAATAGCGAAGGTGGTAGGACAACTCCCTCTGTGGTTGCGGTTAATGATAAGGGTGAGCGCTTGGTGGGGCAAATTGCGCGCCGACAGGCTGTGACAAATCCTAGGAACACTATTTTTGCGGTAAAGCGCTTGGTAGGTCGTAAATTTGGTAGCCCGGAAGTTACTAAGGCTAAATCGGTTCTCCCCTATGAAATTGCTAAAGCTGATAACGGAGATGCCGTGGTTGTTCTAGGTGGAGAGAAGAAGACTCCGCAGGAAGTATCTGCGCAGATTTTAGCCAAGATGAAGCGCACAGCGGAAGACTATCTCGGCGAGCCAGTATCGCAAGCGGTTATTACTGTTCCGGCTTACTTTGATGATGCCCAGCGACAGGCGACTAAAGATGCGGGTCGCATTGCGGGACTCGAAGTGCTCAGAATAATTAATGAGCCAACTGCTGCTTCGCTAGCGTACGGAGTTGACAAGAAGCACGACAAAAAAATTGCAGTGTTCGATCTCGGTGGCGGAACATTTGACATTTCCATCTTGGAATTAGGCGAAGGAGTATTTGAGGTTAAGTCTACAAATGGCGATACATATTTAGGCGGTGAAGATTTCGATCTCGCTCTTGTAGAATATTTGGCCGATGAGTTTAAGAAAGATCAGGGCATTGATTTGCGTAACGACGTGATGGCCTTGCAGCGCCTAAAGGAAGCGTCGGAAAAGGCTAAACACGAGCTCTCTTCTGCTATGGAGACCGATATTAATCTTCCGTTCATCACAGCCGATGCGTCTGGACCAAAGCATTTGAATATTAAGCTTTCGAGGGCTAAACTCGAAGCGCTTTGTTCGTCCCTGCTCGACAGAGTTGAGGGGCCGTGCAAGACCGCCATTAAAGATGCGGGGCTTTCGGCGAATGAGATTGATGAGGTTATCCTGGTTGGTGGCATGACGCGCATGCCGGCGGTGCAGGAGCGAGTTGCTCGCATATTTGGTGCCGGGCGCATTAATAAGAGCGTAAATCCCGACGAGGCAGTGGCAATCGGCGCGGCTATACAGGCAGGTGTACTTCGCGGAGATGTGAAGGATGTATTGCTGCTAGACGTTACCCCTCTAAGTTTGGGAATCGAGACTCAGGGCGGTGTGATGACACGGCTCATCGAGAAGAATACCACTATACCAACTCGAAAGAGCCAGATTTTCTCCACTGCCTCCGACAATCAGCCCGCAGTGAGCATTCACGTGCTTCAAGGCGAGCGGGAGATGGCGCAATACAACAAGACGCTTGGGCGCTTTGAGCTGGTTGGTATCCCGCCAGCACCGCGTGGCGTTCCGCAAATAGAGGTTACGTTTGATATAGACGCTAACGGAATTGTGCACGTTGCTGCCAAAGATTTGGGAACTGGCAAAGAGCAATCTATTAAGATAACGGCGAGTTCGGGCTTAAATGAGGAAGAAATCAAGAAGATGGTGCGCGATGCGGAGGAGCATGTGGAGGAAGATAAAATGCGCAGAGCTGTTGTCGAAGCTAGAAATCAGTTAGACCGAACTATTTACTCGACTGAAAAGTCTCTAAAAGAGCACGGTTCAGCTTTATCTGCGGCAGATCGAGCCAAGATAGAGGAGGAACTCGAGAGCGCCAAGAAAATAGTGGCGGACGAAGGTGCAGATAAGGAGGCTTTAGCTCGAGCTGATGAGAAACTTACTACTGCGGCACACAAACTCGCAGAAGAAATGTACAAGTCAGCAACTTCGGGTTCTCATGCAAGTGGTGGCGGAGATGGGCATGCAGGCATGGGAGGAGCTTCGAGCAATGGTGCTTCATCGTCTAAAGGTGGATTTGAGGGAGCTGCTAGTTCGGGCGATGGCGAAAATGTAGTCGACGCTGATTTTGAAGAGGTGAAGTAGGGTTGTTTTTTGATACTTGGAGTTTATTTTGTCTAAGCGCGACTATTATGAGGTTCTCGGAGTTCGTCGAGAGGCGAGTGCCGATGAAATCAAGAAGAGCTATCGCAAGGCGGCATTAAATCATCATCCAGATCGCAATCCGGGAAATCGGGAGGCCGAGGAGAAGTTTAAAGAGGCTACAGAAGCTTATCAAGTGCTTTCCGATCCCGACAATAGGCGCAAGTACGATCAGTTTGGACATGCTGCCTTTGAGAGTGGCGGGGGTTTTCGCGATTTTTCGGGTTTTGCCGAGGATATATTTGGAGATATTTTTGGGGCTTTCTTCGGCACTGCTGCTTCAGGAAAGGCGTCATCGGCTAAGTCCGGTAGGGATCTGCGGTATGATCTCGAGATAACTCTTGAGGAGGCGGCTAAGGGCATAGAAAAAGAGATAGAGATTCCAAAACCTGTTCTTTGCAGTTTATGCACTGGTTCGGGAGCGAAGAAAGGAACCCAAGCGGAGAGTTGTAAGCAGTGTGGTGGCACTGGCCAGCTGCGCATTCAGCAAGGTTTTTTTGCGATTAGTCGGCCCTGTAATATTTGCGATGGCAGTGGCAAGGTAATTGTAAACCCATGTTCGCAGTGTAACGGTTCGGGCCGAGAGACAAAAAATACTAAACTATCGCTAAAAATTCCGGCTGGTATAGATAGCGGTCAACGTCTAAAACTTCGCGGCGAAGGAGAACCAGCGCCGACTGGGAGTGGGCACGCTGGCGATTTGTATGTTGTCATCTCTATCAAGGATCATCCAGTTTTTAAGCGGCAAGATACCGAGATTGTGTGCGAGGTTCCCATTTCTTATGCCAATGCGGTGTTGGGTGGGGAAATAGACGTACCGACGCTCGATGGCAATGTTAGCATGAAAGTTCCAGCTGGCACCGAAAGCGGAAGGGTTTTTCGTTTGCGCGGTAAGGGTATAATCGACATGCATACAATGCGGCGAGGCGATCAACATGTGCGAGTCTACGTTCACGTTCCTCGGCAGGTGACGGAGCGACAACGTCAACTCATAGAAGAGCTAGCTGTGATTGAAGGAAAGCCGGTAGTACACGAGTCTCGAAATTTTTTCGAGAAGGTTAAAGATTTTTTTGAGTGAATCTATAATGTGCAGGCATGTATCGGCTGTTCGCAAGAGCTTTTATGACGTGCTATTGTTGTTGTCATGCCTGTGCATCCTAGCTTTAAACTCTTGTGTCCCTCAGGCTGAACGCCGCACCCATTCGGCGGATTGGAAGAAAGAGCATTCCCGCTCTCCAGAGAGAGAAGGTTATTCATCAACTATTAGAGAAAGTGAAATCCGAGCAGTTGAAAGAGCTCCATGGGAGACGTGGAGCGATGAAAGCTTCGGATATGCTGAACTGGAGGAGGCGGCTAGGTTAGTGCGCGAGGGAGATTTGCGTCAGGCCATAGAGGTATATGGCAAGGCGCAGATTCGTGTTGCAACACTTGAGCAGAAGCGCGATGTGGCCTTTCGCCGAGCTGGCACTTTGCTTAAAGTTGGCGAGTCTAAGAAGGCTTTAGATGTAGTAACTAGTTTTGCTGAATTGCATAACATATCGCTAGCAACGCTCGGTGCTAAGGAGGCGATTATTATCGCGTTTGCCTATGAGCATCAGGGCGATTTTGAGCAGTCTCTGGCGTGGCTGGGGTTTGCAGACGAGAAGCTCGACGGAAACGATTTGCTTAAGCGGCAGGTAATGGGCGACTTGCGCAGAATCGTTCGTGGCTTCGATGGAGCTACGTTGGACAACCAGCAGGAAAAATGGCGGGCGCATCCTCTTATTAATCAAGTCATTATGCAGGAACGCATCAGGCGCAAGCAGGGCGGGCGTCAACTGGCGCACTCGATAGCTCGGTGGTTTGAGCCGGAAACTTATGCTGCGAACGCTAAGCATTCTACTCTTTCAGAGAGAGACATCGATGAGTCGGACTCTATACATGCCAAACAGTCGGATGAGTTTGCTATTGGCGTGTTGTTGCCACTTAGTGGGCGTTTCGGAGATTACGGCAAGAGGATTAAGGAGGGCATTGAGCTCGCAGTGCAAAGTCACACATCGCCAGACGTAGGAGTTCGCCTAGTTTATAGCGATACTGCGGGAGACCCACAGGTGGCGGCTAATAACTACGAGAACCTTGTGAAGACCGTGGGCGTTTCTGTAGTATTGGGGCCTTTGTTGGCCGAGACGACTGAGGTGGTAGCTGCTGAGGCAGAGTTGCTGGGAGTTCCTATTGTAGCTTTTACTAGGAAGAGTGGCATACCGGAGCTTTCGCCTAGTGTTTTTCGGCTGGGCGCCACGGCAAAAAATCAGCTCGAGGAATTGGTTTCTTTTGTCATTGCATCTCAGCGCGTAAGGCGTTTTGGTATTGTTTTTCCAGACGACAATTCGGGGAAGGAGTTATGGTTAGCGTTTAAGAACGCTGTGTCGCGCGAGGGCATGCAGGTAGTTGGTGAGTATAGCTATGTGCCTGGCGATGAGGAATCCTTTCGTGGAGCGGTTTCTAAGATGCGCTTTACGGGCGTTGGGGCGATATTCGTTGCAGAAAATCTCGAGAAGGCCTGGACTGGCTTGGAAATGATTAAGAAGTTAGATATGCCCGAAGTGCTTATTCTCGGGCCTACTTTGTGGGATGATGCGGTTATGTTAAGGGGTTTTGGAGATTTGGTGGAAGGGGCTATTTACGTAACCCCGTATTTTGCACTTAGCGAGAGGCCGGAAATCGTAGCGTTTAGAACTGAGTATAAAGACAGATATGGGCACGAGGCTGATCTGCTCAGTGCTCAGGCGTATGACGCGGCAAAATTAATTTTAAATCTTGTGGATAAGGACAGTCGCAGCGGAACTTTGTTTAGAAAGAGGTTAATGGTTGCTAAGGACTTTCAGGGCGTTACCGGGAAGTTGCTTATGACCGATAGTGGCGAGATTTATAGAAAGATGAGCGTCATCAAGGTTATCAACGGAGAACCGGTTGAGGTAGCAGCACCTTGGCATGAGCAGTTGCCTAATAATCCTGAAACGGCAAGTCCTACAGTTTCGCATTCGGCAACGTCAGTCGATGTAGCGGTGGGCGAGCAGCAGTTCAACTGATGAATCAGGTATCTTGTAGTCCGTCCAACAGTTGTTCTCGGCCCGCAGTCGTCGAAGTAGATTTAGAAGCTTTATCCTATAACTTTTTGTCGCTCAAGCGACTTGTTAACCCTGCTAAAGTTATGGCGGTCGTTAAGGCAAATGCTTATGGGCATGGGCTAATCGAATGTGCAAGGCATTTAGCGGCTTTAGGTGTGGATGCTTTTGGTGTGGCAATTGTAGAGGAGGGGATTGCTTTAAGGCAGTTTGGCATAAGTATGCCGATTTTGGTTTGTGGCGGAGTTTTAGAGGAACATATTCGCTTTCTCTTGGACTATGATTTGGGGATTACTATATCGTCCATTGCGCAGCTCGAGATGGTTGAACGACTTGCGCAGTTGGTTGGCAAAGGCGCGCTGGTTCACCTGAAAGTGGATACGGGCATGGGCAGGTTAGGTATAGATTATCGCCTAGCGGATGAGCTCTTTCATATTGCCGCTTCATGTTGCCACTGCTCCGTACAAGGCGTTTACTCGCATTTTGCAACTGCCGATGCAGTGGATTTAAGTTTTTCACAACTTCAGTTAGAGCGCTTCTTAGAAGTCGTTAAATTTTTTAAAAATCGAAATGTTCCCGCGCCGCTTCTACACATGGCAAACTCGGGGGCTGCCATTCAGATGAGGGGAAGCCACCTGGATATGGTTCGCCTGGGGCTAAGTCTTTATGGAGCGCACGGCGGGGCGCATTTAAGAAAACAAATCGCCTTAAGACCTGTAATGTCACTTAAGGCCCGCGTCGTTTTGAAAAAGTCTATTTCTGCCGGACAGACGGTTGGTTATGGCTGTTCATGGGTTTCCAGGCTAGGCACGAATATTGCCATCGTGCCAGTGGGTTATGGAGACGGATATTTTCGCATGCTTTCTAACTGTGGACAGGTGTTAATCGGCGGCAAGCGGTGTCCCGTTGTCGGTAAGGTGTGTATGGACCAGGTCATGGTTGATGTTGGCGAAATGGATGTTCGCGAGGGGGATGAGGTGGTTATTATTGGCGGGCAGGGCGAAGAGTTTATCGGCGTTGAGGAGGTGGCAGAATGGGCGCAGACAATTCCGTATGAGGTTATGACGGCGTTTGATTTGCGTTTGCCTAGGCGATATTTTGGTTCAATTACTTGAGGTTGAGATGCTTTTGTGACAAAGGGCGATTGTTCGGCGAGTCGGCTAGCTGGCGTTAGCGAGTTTGAATTGATTAGGCGTTTGACGGCCGTTAGTAGTGAGCACGGTGCTAAATGTCCTCTAGGCGTGATTGGTCCGGGAGACGATTGTGCAGTTGTGCCGTCTTTGGTCGTTAGTGAGGGATCTTCGGAACATTATTGGCTGGTGTTTACTACTGACGTGTTGGTAGAAAACGTGCATTTTTGTTGCCACTATTCTAATCCTTTTCAGCTGGGAATAAAGTGTTTAGGGGTCAACCTTAGTGATATTGCTGCGATGGGGGCGACACCAAAGGGTTATGTGATAACGCTTCAGCTGACAAATGCGGTAGGCGTAGAGTTCGTGGAGGAGTTGTATCGCGGTTTAAATTTTCTTGGCAGCAAGCATGCGGTAATGATGTTAGGTGGGGATACGGTTTCTGCTGGTGAGTTAGCTTTTGGGATTACTGTTTTCGGCGTTAGTAAGAAGAAACCAATTTTACGCTCTGGGGCTAGTGTTGGGGATGATGTGTGGCTTAGCGGAGAGATTGGTGGTGCGGGAGCGGGTTTGTTGGTTTTGCAAGGCAAGCTTGAGAGAAATGGTTTTGTAGATAGAGGTGAGGCCGTTATTAGGCGTCAGCAGATGCCGATTCCTCGCGTAGAATTGGGGAAGTTGTTGCTCGAGCGGTCGCTAGCTTCGGCACTCATTGATATTAGCGATGGCCTATTGCAGGATGCAGAGCACATAGCTGAAGCTAGTGATGTGCGACTTAATATTAATTTGTCCGGCGTGCCCTTGCAGGAGGGAATTATTTCGGCGGGTTATAACGAGGCGATGGCCATAACTGCTGGCGAGGATTACGAGTTGTTGTTTGCGGCGCCGAAAGGAAAGGCACGAGAACTTGCAAGTATGAGTGAACAGTTAGTTGACGGATGTAAGATGCCTAAACTTAGTAGGATTGGCGTAGTAGAGGCCGCATCTGGAGATAAGGAGAATCGGATTTCAATAGTAGATAAGCGCGGAGAGGTCAAGACGGCTAAAAACTGGGTAAGAAGTTATGGGCTAGGCGATAAGCTGGGGTTTGATCATTTCTCTAAGGCTTAGTTGTAGATTATTGGTTTATTGTTCTGAAAAAATGCTCCACCAGTTTGTCTTGCGTTTTCGTCTTGGAGGTTTGGAAGTTGCGTCGGGGTAGTGTGGTTTTTCGTATATTGGTAGGATGCGGCTGTGGAGTTCGCAGGCAGTAATCGGTTCAGTTCCTTCGACAAAAACCTCTTCGGCAATGTTTCGGTCTGGGCACCAGCGCGTGGCTAATAACCCAGTGGCAGTGTCAATCTTTCTGTACACCACTCCAGGCGGCGCAATAAAGTCTTTTGCAGTTTCCATTGGCGCAACGCACTTCATATAATCCGTCCAAATAGGGATGGCGCCACTTGCGCCGGTTAGACCCGTAACGCGATTGTCGTCAAACCCAACCCAAACTACAGTTAGCAAGGCGGGCGTAAAACCCACAAACCAGGCGTCTCTGGCATCATTAGTTGTGCCGGTTTTCCCTGCCGCTGGAAAAGTAAAGCCGCGACTTCGAATGGATCTTGCCGTGCCACTTTCAATCACGCTGCGCAATATGTCGGTGAGAACAAAGGCCGCCGGTTCGGAAAACACTGAGCGTGTGCGCAGAAGCGATTCGTAGAGTGGAGAATCCTTTTCGCTAGCGGTAATCGAGATTATCGGCTGAAGATGAACCAACTGCCCGCCGTTTGCAATTGTAGTGTAACTCTGCGCTAGGTCAAAAGGTGACACTTCTCCCGCGCCCAACGCTAAAGCAGGCACGCGGGGCAAATTGGCACCAAAACCAACCAATTCAGCAGTGCGGGCAATGGAGTCAATTCCTACTTTTGTTGCGAGGTAGACGGTAGGAACGTTAAGCGAATACGTCAAAGCTTGTCTCACGGTAACTTCACCCCGATAGCGCTTATCGTAGTTTTCCGGCGACCAGCGGCCAGAACCAGGGACATCGAGTTCCATTGGTTCATCTAACAGAGTCGTGCTTGGGCGCGCGACTCTGTACGAGTTTAATCCCTTATCGAGCGCCGTGAGGTAAACAAATGGCTTAAAGGCAGAACCGGGCTGGCGCTTTGCCTGGCTCACTCGGTCAAATTGGCTTAACTCATAACTTCTTCCCCCCACCCAAGCTCTAGTTTCGCCAGAATGTGGGACTACTGAGATTAGCGCAGCTTGCAATGGAGAGGAACGGCGCTTTAAACGCGGATAGGTTTTTTCAAGCTGGCCGAGATTTTCTGCAAGTGCCGACTCGGCACATAGCTGGTACTCCCGATCCAGTCCCGAATGAATTCTAATTTCGCTAAATTTGTCTTTAACGTCGCTTAGCGCCGTTTCTAGTTGGCGACTCATGTAGTCCACAAAATATGGCGCATCTCGCTGTGACCGCGTGGCCTTAACGACGTGAATCCGTTCAGCTAAAGCTTTTTCGCGCTCTTTAGTGGAAATTAATCCCAACTCGGACATCTTGTTGATGACGATTCGCCTTCTGAGGTTTGCATTTTGAGGATGTCTTCGCGGCGAATACTTACTCGGTGCTTTGATAATTCCAGCTAGCGTTGCAGCTTCTGCTAGTGTGAGATTAGAAAGCTCTTTGTCAAAAAACGACCTCGCCGCCTCAGGGAAGCCGTGAATTGCTACGTTGCCTTCCTGAGCCAAAAATATCTCGTTTAGATATAGCTCTAAAATCTCTTCCTTTGAGTACGCCGTCTCCATGAGAATCGCCGCGCCAGCCTCGAGTATTTTTCGAGCTAGGTTTCTCTCAGAGGAAAAAAATAGGTTTTTTGCCAATTGCTGCGTAATTGTAGAACCACCCTGAACAACGCGGTGCTCCTTAAGGTTTATTAACAAGGCTCGCGCTATGGCAAAAAAGTCTAGGCCAATATGGCTATAAAATCTCTCATCCTCTATCGCTATAACTGCATCTATCAAATCCCTTGGAAACTCTCCTAATCTCCGAGGCGAACTTGCCCTCGAACTTGAGCTGCCTATGGCCGAAAGTATTTCTCCTTCAAGCCAAATTGTTTCAATATGTTTGTTTAATCGCGCATCCCGGATGCTCTCAACCTTTGAACCATCCAGCGCAATGCGTGCAAGAAAGGCTGGCTGCAATTCCCCCGTAGGAAGTTGCGTTTCCTTGAGATAAACAAGCAGTTCGTTTGTGCTTAAAAAATAACTTCCCGGGACGTTCGGAATGCCAGCCTCGCCTCTGTAGTCCAGGCGCTTAAGTCTCTTAATAATGCGCTGTTCTGAAATATCCACACCTCGCTGCAGGGGAATGGGGCGAGAAAGCAGTAGAGAAGACGCTGCAAGCGAGCGGTATTGCACCTTCTCAATTACCTCCTCGCGCAGCTTGTAGGAGCCTGCGACTAAGATAACGCCAGCAATTATAACTAGCCCGAAAATGAGGCGGAAAATCTTAAACATGCCGCCAAGCATAAAATGATAAGACTTACTTAGCAAATAGCTAGGGCGTCAGTGTAATGTTTCTATTGTTGCATGTGGTTTTTTTCTGTAGAGAATACAGACCCTTGCAAATTTCGGCGGTTGGTTTCGGCATTAAGCCCCATTTTGAACTCAATATTTTAGGCGAATAAAATTTGGTTGCGGCATAATCAAAAAAATAAAGGACTGCGCTGCCAAAAAGCACAACGGAAGCGTAATAGAGGTTGATTGATCTAAGCAAGTTAACGTTAAGAAATGGCCGTGGCCAATGGAAGATAGGATTTGGAATTTTGTCATATTGAACCCGTTTAGAACCTTTGCGGTAATTGCGTATCTGACATTGGTGTCGTTTATATGCAGAGCACGGGCTGACTCATATATCGGCAATCTACGTGCTACCTCAGTTTCAAACTCAGAAGTTAGGCTTGCGTGGGACGGACTTACTGACACGAGCATAATTGCTAATTTTCAAGTTTACAGAAATGGCATAGAGCTATCGTCCACATCATTTGATGCGGCTAATATTGTGGAACCAAATACATACGGCACAGGGATAGCGGCTAATTCTTTAAGCAATCTCCCAATAGGGCGCGTATATGATAATCAAGTCGATTATCAATTTATTGCAGAAAAAACCGGCGCAATTCAAGCGGTTAGAGTTTTTTTTATCTACGACCATAATAGACAAGGTTATCACGCGGGGAATGGCGGAATAATTAAGGTGGAGCTTCAAACCGACGATGGTTCCGACCAGCATTTGCGAACTGGCACTGTGCTCTCTTACGCGATTGTCAATAACCCACTAAATGAGTATTTTCCGCTGCTTACCTTTAGTGCTCCAGCAAATGTTGAAAAGGGTAAGTATTACCATCTAGTGTTCTCTAACATCCATTCGGACAGAGCAAACAACTGGGTTTGCCTCAACGGACTGCAGATGGGTACGCTTCCGCCCGAACAGCCGAAATTGCACAAGGATCAATATCGCACATTTTTGAGATATAGCGATGGCACGTGGCACCCAAGGAATGAGACTGCAATCGTTGACTTTAAGTATGCAGATGGAACTGCACAGGGCATGGGATATATCGAAGTGTGGATCACGCAGGGGCCTAGGAATATCTCGGGCGCCAACGCCGTTCGAGAGATCATAAATATTAGTGGAATGAGTCAGTTCGTATCAAGCGGTGCGATTAGACTGTCGCGAATATCCGGCAAGAGCGGTTTAATCGTTCAACTAATTGATCACTTTGGAAACACAATTGCTAGAGATACAGTCTCGTCTACTAGTATTGGCACAAACACCTGGGCGAAATTTTCCTTCGACAACGCCACGCTTTTGAACAAAGGGCGAACGTATTACCTTACTCTAAGTGCCGCTGCAGATACTATTTATAGTATTTATCCTATAAGGGACGGCAGCATACATTATAAGTTTTCAGCCGAATCGGTTTTTGCTGACGGACATGCTCAAGCAACGAGTGATGCAATTACTTGGCGAAATTGGCTAGTACCTTGGGATCCGAATCTGACGATTGGAACAGATGGAGATCTCCAATTCTACTTTGACGAAGTGGGGGGTGAAAAAAAGGCAAATTTTAGAACCGATGTTACCAATAATGGCTTCATAGATGCGACTGCAATTGCGAATACTAGCTATACGTACTGGGTAACGGCCATCGATAACTTTGGAAATACCATAGCAAGTTCGTCAACGCTTGATATTAGAACGCCCCGCGATAGCGAAAAACCGAAACCACCAATGGGACTAGTAATCAATTAGCGATCAAATATTTCCGACCTCTCCCAAAAACATTTACAAAAGTTTACCCTCGGAGCCCCTGCGTTAATACAACTTACTTAAAGTGCCGCATCCTAACATACAAAAATCACACACATTTTCTGGTCGCCAAGATCCATAACTTAAAATAGTAAGAACATCGTTGCTAAATTTTTCGATAATGACTCCAGAGCTTGGAATAGCATTTAAGCAAAGGAGTT
>JADLFC010000155.1 GCA_020845775.1 Deltaproteobacteria bacterium | reverse complement strand
TGGTATAAACAGCAAGTGCGTAAGCACTTGCCAATAAACAACAAATACCGTTTCCAAAAAGTAAAATATTTAACTTACTTTTTGGAAACGGTATACATGAGCTGACCCGATCGGATGTAGAAGCGGCGTGAAAAACAGCATTCACTACGCCAAACTTTTTTAGTCGCTGCTCTAACTAAAACTTCATTTGACAGTCATGGTGCATGACATGGCTGTATGTCAGATAAAAAAGTAGTGAAATGAATCAACTGGCAGTGCGTTACATCGCCCTTGCTGCAGCCATGGCCATTACTTCGCTAGTGCCGCCGCCAATTGTGAGTAAGCGAAGATCTCTTAACCAGCGTTCGACGATAAATTCGGTGGTATAACCATAACCGCCGTGCATCTGCAAACAGGAATCCGCTATATCAATGGCAAGCTCACAGACAAAGAGCTTTGCTAAGCTGACTTCCTTGCGACAGTTCTTATTGGCATTTAGCAGCTTCAAACAGCGATGGCAAAGCGCCTCAGTCGATTTAAGCTTGCTCCAAAAAACGGCAAGCTTCTCTCTCGTGTTGTCATAACTTGCAACTGGTCGACCAAAAACAATTCGGTCATTTACATAAGAAATGGTCTTCTCTAAACAGGCTCTCGCCCCACCGAGAGCAGTTAGTGCCAACATCAACCTTTCCCACTCTAAAGACTTCATCGCTATATACCAGCCATCGTTTAAGGTTCCAATAATCATAGATTTATGCACTTTGACATCATTGAAAGCCAGTTCGGCCGTATCGGAACAATGCCACCCCATCTTAGAAAGCGTCTTTGTCACCTTAAATCCTGCAAGGCTAGTATCTACTACAAATGTCGTAAAGCCTCCGTAGCCTCTGTTCGCATCTGTCCTAGTAAGCAGCAAAACGAAGTTAGCCCTCGCACCATTGGTAATAAAAGTCTTAGCTCCATTAATTATAAAGTAATCCCCATCTTTAACGGCTTTGGTTCTTATCATCGCTAAATCGCTACCGGCCCCTGGCTCAGTAAAGGCATATGCACCTATCGCCTGCCCCTTTAAAGCTTTGGTAAGCCAAATATTTTTCGCCTCTACACTTCCGTGCTGAGCTAATGCCGGCGTAATGACCAACGAATGCATATTAACAGCGGTTGTAAGGCCAACAGAGGGAATTTTGCCAAACTCTTCACACCAGGCTCCCGCCATAATGTAATCACCACCACAACCACCCAAGCCTTCCTCAACCAATATGCCCAAAAAACCCTGTTCTCCGAGTTTCTCCAGCAAGGCAGAGGGAAAACCATGCGCTTCTTCCCAGGAACTAACAAACGGCGTTATGTGCTTTTCGGAAAAACGCCTAATGCTCTCCTGAAGGGATTTATGTTCTTGTTGATATATGCTTCCCATAATTCTCATTCACATGCATTACTTTAAACTTAAACTCCTAAACCGTTTCCAAAAAATAAAATATTTAACTTACTTTTTGGAAACGGTATTTGTTGTTTATTGGCAAGTGCGTAAGCACTTGCTGTTTATACAATTTACAAAAATCCTTTTTGTAGATTGTATAAACTCGATCCACACAGCGCCTTATAGCGTGCCACTAAATCTCTAGCGACAATTAACGGCGCTACTCTCTCATTTACTATTCTTTCAACACCGGCTTCTATCTGCACATCGTTCGCGTCAATTGCCATGATTTCGGCTAGTATCAAACTAGACATTTGTTGAAATAGCACACTCCGTGCAAAGTCTTTTCGCTTTTTTTGCTTTAGACCCAGACTCGCCGCAGCTTTCCTAAACTCATCTTTCGCTCGCAATAGATCGGCTACTCCTTGACCAGATGTGGCGCAGGTTTTTACAATCTCGACCTTAGGCATAGAATCGGCCAAACTTAAAACCATGTTTAGCTCTCGCTCCAAAGCATTTGCGCCATCGCGATCAGCTTTGTTAATCACAAACACATCGGCAATTTCTATAATTCCTGCCTTAAGAGCCTGAATGGAGTCTCCCATTCCTGGAACTAATACAACTACGCAAACATCCACCCCTCGCATGACATCCACCTCAACCTGCCCAACCCCAACGGTTTCTATAATTATGACATCATAGCACGCAGCATCTAACACATAACTAACATCCCAAGTACTCGCGGCTATTCCACCCATGGCGCCTCGTGTCGACATTGAGCGAATAAAAGCATTCTTCTGCAACATGGACTTCGACATGCGAATGCGATCGCCTAATAAAGCTCCTCCACTAAAAGGGCTACTTGGATCAATGGCAAGCACCGCTACTTTTTTGCCCATATTGAGCAACTGTTCCATCACTGCATTGACCAAAGTCGACTTGCCAACACCTGGCGCACCCGTAAACCCCAAAATCTCCGCCCGTCCACTATGTAAATACATTTGTTCGAGACATTGCTCCCAGCCTGGCATATGATTTTCAATGACCGAGATCGCTCGCGCAAGAGATCTCGGCTCGCCACTGAGCACTCCATCAACTAGAGATTTAACATCAGTAATCATCTACAAACGGTGCCTTTACTTGAATATTGCTCCTAACAGCGGTAAATTACCAAATTGTAACAAAATTAAACTATTAATTAATAATTGCACTATTTTGGAGCTCTTAATATGTTAGGCGTCGGACAAGCATTTCCTCGATTTTCACTTAAAGCAACGATAAGTACTAATCCTAGCGACTTTTGTAAAATTATAACAAGCGAAGATTGCCAGGATAAATGGAAAGTTTACTTTTTCTGGCCGAAAGATTTTACATTTGTATGTCCTACTGAAATAGTAGAATTTGCAAATCTAAATAGCGAATTTAACGCCAGAAGTACCCAATTAATGGGTTGTAGCACCGATTCGGAATACGTGCATTTGGCATGGAGGCAAAGTAACCCAGAACTAAAGCAACTTCCCTTCCCAATGCTTGCAGATATAAAGCACGAGTTGTGCGCGGCGTTAGGCATTTTAGATCCCAAAGAAGGAGTGGCTCAGCGAGCGACGTTTATCGTCGATGGAAATGACATTATTAGATATGTCTCCGTTAACGACCTCCAAGTAGGGCGAAACCCTTCTGAAGTGCTTAGAGTATTGGACGCTCTACAAACCAACAAGTTATGTCCTTGTAACTGGCAAAGAGGCCAAGCAACTCTTTCGTAAATTCAGCGAATATTCGCTTATAAACAAAAAAAGGGGGCAACTAAGCCCCCTTTTTTTGTTTTGCAGCAGAAGCTTTACGCTTATGCTCGCTTTACAGCACTGCTCTTAACAGTCTTCTTACGTGCCGCAGAGCGAGGTGCTACCTTGCGTCGAGCTGGTTTCTTTCGACGCACTGAAGCTGAACGAGTAGCACTAGCTGTCTTCTTTGCCGCTGGCTTCTTAGCAGCCGGTTTCTTTGCGGCTGGCTTTTTGGCGGCTGGCTTCTTAGCAGCCGTGGTTTTCTTTGCCGCTGGCTTCTTAGCAGCTGGCGCTTTTTTAACAGCTGGCTTCTTAGCAGCTGGTTTCTTCTTGGCTATAGCCATAATTCTTTCTTCCTTTCTGTTCCGTGTTAATCTTATGAGGCCCTAAATCAACTTACCTAAGATATACTCAAAAACAAACTATTCTAAGGCCACCATAGTTACTTAACTAGCTACAAACCACATCCCACTTCAGACCGTGTAAAGAACCTCAGTCCATCCTTCCTCATCTCCTCTGAGAAAGAACTAACATAAGTTTACATTTTACCAAACACTTTTTTACAGCCTGCGCAGTCCCGTTCGTCGGAAGTGGTGCAGCTCATGCATAGTTGTTTATTCTGAACTCGTCAGTTACGCAACTATTTACTTTTGATGCAAGAAGAATCGATAGTAAATCAAAAAAACTTTACACCGATTATTGCCTCGCAACACTTGGAACAAAAAAAGAAACCATTAGAGCGAGGAAGCTAGACGTTAAACCGGAAATGAACAATGTCTCCATCCTGCATTAGATAGCTCTTGCCCTCGACGCGCATAGCTCCTTTCTCCTTCGCTCCAACCTCTCCACCATATCGAACATAGTCGTCAAAACCTATTACCTCAGCTCTAATAAAGCCCTTCTCAAAATCAGTGTGAATCTTGCCAGCCGCCTGCGGCGCCGTCGTCCCTTTAGCACATGTCCAAGCATGTGTTTCCTTGGGCCCTACCGTAAAAAACGTTATTAAATTCAGCAAGTTATACCCAGCTAGAATGAGCCTATCCAAACCTGATTTGAGTATGCCTAACTCCTCCAAAAACGCCTTGCGCTCATCTACATCTAGCTGCGAAATCTCCTCTTCAACACGAGCTGAAACAACTACTAGAGGAAGGCTAGTAGAACCACCGAGTCGCCGTTTGAGATATCGCACGAGCTCGCCCAAGGAGCCTTTAGTATTTTCATCAGGACAATAATTTGGCGCATCTTCTGAAACGTTTGCCAAATAGAGAACTGGCTTACTAGTGAGTAGACCTAAGCCCTCGAGCTTCTCGGCAGGAACATTCCCGTTTAACATTTTTCCTGCCTGTAAACATTCCAGTGCCAGATTTAACTTCTCTAGTTCCTGAATTGCCGCTTTATCGCCACCTTTAGCCGTCTTTGCCACGCGGTCAATGCGTCGCTCTACTGACATCAAGTCCGCCAGCATCAACTCCGTCTCTATCACCTCGATATCATCAACTGGCGAAACTGAACCATTAACATGAACTATATTGCTGTCCTCAAAGCACCTAACCACATGAATAATGGCGTCTACGTCGCGAATGTGGCCCAAAAACTGATTCCCCAAACCCTCTCCCTTCGAAGCTCCCTTAACGAGACCAGCAATATCGACAAACTCAATTTTAGTGGGGATAATCTGCTTTGAATTGGCCACTTTTGCCAATATTTCTAGCCTAACATCGGGCACAGAAACGATCCCAGTATTGGGATCTATCGTACAAAACGGATAATTTGCCGATTCGGCCTGAGCAGATGTCAGTGCATTGAAAATTGTAGATTTTCCGACATTGGGCAAACCAACAATGCCACAATTAAAACCCATAATCTTACTTCTCCTTTAAAAAATCTTGAGGACGCATCTATTGCAGTAAACAAACATCAAAGGCGGCTGTCTATGCGTAGGACTAGGAAGTTTCTACTCCAAAGAGGGATATTTCTGCAATCGACCAATCAAAAATATTGTCTTCGCCTTGCTGGCTAAGCCTAAGCTGCCGCATTGCCATAGGAGCAAACCTAATTTGCCACAAGCGCTCCTTCTCCAGGACATAATCAATCGCCTCTCCAACGCGGGTGTCAAATAACACACACCACTCGCCATCTGCATCCATACCCTCAATCACTAACTCCCTAGGCGCATCGTGCAGCCAGAAACCATAATCTATATCAATTCCGCTAATAGCTGGGCTCTCTGGAGCAATTTGAATATCTATAACCATCCCCTGATTTTGCGGCATGCCACTGGCCCAGCGGGTACCTAAGTTAGCATCTAAGAGCGCCGAAACTTTATCATTTCCGACTGAAGTTTTTATTTGTTCCGGCATAACCCGTACCTCATGTAATTCATTTCCCTGCGATAAATCGCGCTCTACAAGGTCTATCACTGAATACGGCCCCAAATTTGTTCGCCTAAAGTGGTACCCAAGCTGAGAAAACCCCTGGACGACCGTATCTGCTTCGGTTTTTGTCAAGACATATACTTCTGGTCTAAAACTTTCGTGAGCTAAATCCTCGTATTCGGGAATCCTAAGCACCCATGGGCCGCGATAACGGCTAAACGTAATTCGCTCCCTTGTCTCAAAAGCCACGCGATAGCCAATCCAGTAATTAGTAAGAATATGGCTATAGTTCTGCGAATCGAGCCAGGCGTATAACTTAGAATGATCTTCAGCTACCCTCTCACCTTTAAAGACAAAAGGTTGTCCAGGTATTGCCCCAGCCCCAGCAAAATTCGACATAGCGTTTACAAACAAGAGGCTAAAAAACATGAGACAACCAAGTAGCTTAACCGGCAAAAAGCGGAAACTCTGCAAGCTCGAAAAGGCAGATCCAAACAAGACAAACAGCACAGAATACGCTGGCAATAAATACCGAGGCGCCTGAGATAGCGAGCCAAATTGGCTAGCTGAGAAAATTGCCGGCAGACCTAAACAAAAAAGCAGCAGCAAGCATAATACCAATTTTTGTTCCGACCTTTTACAACCCCAAACCACGACGAGAATAACCACTGCATAGACTACATAAACTAAAATTGAACTGCCTTGGAAAATATCATTAAGCGACCAAAACTGCCGCGCCCCAAAGATAATCGGAAGTGCCTCCGCAAAAAAGCCTCTCAAATGCGATAAAACATCTGCGAACGATGCCCTCTCGAACAAGAAAAAAGATTGAAAGCGTGGCCTGGTAAAAAAATTTGCATACCAAAAAGGAGATCCACCAATAAAAAAACCAAAAATCCCCAGACTACCGTACTGGAAACTTTTTACAAAACCCTTTGCCCACCATAAAAACACGCCAAGAACGAGGCCAATAGGGGCTAAATAAAATATTATCTGGTTATTGACCCACCACCCAAGGCCAAGGACTAGGCCGAGAAAAAATAACTGTCGCGGAATTTGGAGGCTTTGGCCTAGAATTATCCGGCTCGCTAAAATTAAGGCTAATGTTCCAATCACCACTAGTTCGATAAAGCCACCGCGTGCCATCGTGCTCCACAAAACAAGAGCACTGGGCCCAAAAGCCGTTAAAATGCTCGCAACCGTCGCTCCGCGCCGATCTGTTACATGCCGCGCCAACACGTATACTAACGCAATGTGAATTCCAGAAAATATCAGTGGAACAGCTTTTAGAGCCCAACTAGAGTAGCCAAGGAATTTAAAACTGGTGGCCGCAAGAATGGCCTCAAAACTACCCATGTAGTGCTGGCCGTAGTAAAATATTGGCCAGGGCTTGCCTTCCGCTATGTGCTTTGCCATTAGGCCCACAATGGCCTCATCCGCGTCAATTACGGCATTCATCTGATAAAGCAAATTAAAGCGCAGGCCGAGGCCCAAAAGAACCAGCGCGATTACTAAAGCAATGTCCGCCACAAAACTTCGATAAGTCTTTAGAATATCAGCCGACATGTGCTTATTTCTTTAAGAAATAATCGTATGCCTCAATGGTCATCGAAGCAGTCTTAGACCATGAAAAATGTCTAGCGCGCCGGACTCCTAGCTGGGAAAGTTCAATTTGTCTATCGATAGAGGCCATAATCTCAATTATCTTTGTGTTCCATTCCAGTTTATCAGGCTTCTCCACCAAAATTGAATTATCGCCCACTACCTCCGGTATGGATGAATTGCGAAATGCTATAACTGGAACACCACAGGCCATAGCTTCCAGTACTGGTAGTCCAAAACCTTCATATAGACTAGGAAACAAGACTAGAGTTGAGGCATGGTAAAGCTTAATAAGGGTCTCCTCATCTACAAAACCTCTCAGTTGCACGTCATCATTCAAATTCAAGTGATGAATTTGAGACAAAAGCTTTGGATAATTATCATCGCCTACATAGCGCCCAATCATAAGTAGCTGAGGTCTTGAAGCACTATCAGTGCTACGTAGCAAATGGGCAAATGCGTCGAGCATAAAAGTCACATTTTTTCTAGCATCTATGCCTCCAACGTAAAGCAAAACGGGCCTACTTGCATCTAAGCCCACCTCCCTTCTTGCTTGGCAAATCTCGGCCTCAAAAACATCTCGGGACGCGGAGATGTTTCTCGCGATAAAACTCGCTCCGACAGCTAGAGGCGTAACGGCAATTTTCTGGGGGTTGATGTTAAGAAGTTCGACCAAATCGCTCTTTGTGGCTTCGCTTATAGCTATAATCCCACGAGCTTGCCGCACTGCCTGAAGTTCCAAATAGCGCGCAAATTTAAACCGCAAGTTCGTCTTATTGGCACTGTATAGCTCGGGAAACTTGAGAGGAATTAAATCTAGGACAGTAACAAGATATGGCACAGCACAACGACTAGGAGCATCTACGTGGGAAAAGAAATGGAACAAATTTACCCCTTGCTTTGCGATGCGTCGAGGTAGCAATATTTGCTGCTCAAGTGTATTGCGACCCAGAGGTGCAAGCTTGTATAAGCGGCGTTCGAGCTTCCCGGCTCCCAGCGATTCTGTCGAGGCAGGCACGAATTCGTACGGCAGTTCTTCCTTCCCTGCCTGAATCGCAAAGAGTTCTCTAACTAGTTCGCTTACATATCGACCTGTCCCACGCCCATAATGAGCTTTAAACCCGTTTTCCTGCGCGCGCAGGTCTAGCCCTATTCTTAGCTTTGTCACAGTTTTACAGCTCTTCTCGCCATCGATATTACAAAGACCGTTTTTTTGCATACTCGCTCTCACTGCCAAAGATAGCTTGCAATAATACTCTTTCAAAATGTGCGGCAAACTTATCAGGTAAAAAGTCCTTTGCGCGGCCTTTTCCACCTTCAATAACTTTTGCTCTAAGCTGCGAATCGGTTAACAATATGTTCATGAGTTCAGCTACCGCAGCTGGATCTTTCCTCTCGAGCAATATTCCGCCATCTTCCAAAGTCGCGCCGATAGCACATGAATCAAAAGCAATAACTGGCAGGCCAAAATACATTGACTCTAGCAAGGGGAGGCAAAATCCTTCGTGCTCACTCATGCACAGGTATAAATCACAATTCTCATAAAAAGCCCTAAGCTCTGAGTCCGCCACTGACCCAACGAAGTTAACGACCTCCTTTAGCTGCAATTTAGCTACCAAGCGACGCAATTCTAGGGAGTATATTTCTGTGTCTATATCTATGCCTACCAACCAAAGACGGCTATTGGGCTCAATCTTATGGTGATAGAAATAAAAAGCCTTGATGATGTCCTCTATGCACTTATTGGGAGCTATTCTACCTACGTGCAATATATTCTTGCCCGCAGAAGACTTAATAGCGCGTGCTATTCCCGCATTAGCCTCCACTTGCCACTTGTCTAAATCGAGTAACAAAGGCAAAACCTCCACCTCTCGGTCCTGAACAGACAGCAATTCCTGCCTATTAAACTCAGAATCGGCGAGAAGCACATCGGCCTGAGCCAACAAATTTCCAAGTTTCTCCTGTGCCGCTATTAAATCCCTCTCCACACGAGCGTTATAATTGTGAAACCATCTTGGAGGCGTGAGATTATGGTAAATGACGACTCGCAATGCTCGTGATAGATCCATAAAAACTTCGTCAAAAAGCGAAGCAATCGAATAATGCAAAATGGCTATGACTTCTTCGCCTGTTCCTAGAGCTTTATTATAATCCTCTCTAAGCGCAGTCCAAGGTTTTCTATGCTGGATAACCTTTTCATGTGCATGAAGCGAGTAGATCTCATTTCTAATGCCCATTTTATTTAATAGAGATTTTATTGCGAGCGTCTCGCCGGAAATAGCGTCGCCGTAATTTAGCGTGTGAACTAACTGATAAATCTGCCTCATACCAACTCCGCAAACCCTTCTCGATACCTATTAAACACTAAGTTGCCCATGAGAAATGTAAGCAGGGCAATGGATGCAACCAAAGCTAACAAATTCCAAGCAGGGAAGACGCCTTCTAAAAAAATCTCATGATACATTCTAGTAAATAACGCTAGTGGGTTTAAATATATAGTAAATCTAAATTTAGCCGGAATATTTTCTACCGGATAGAGAATCGGACACAGAAAAAATAATAGCGTCATCACATTGCCCAAAATGTGCTGTATGTCGCGGTAATAGACGTTTAGTGCGGATAACAATAAACTAAGGCCTGCGATAAAAACCAATTCCACGGCAATAACTAAGGGTAAAGAGATGAGACTGGGACTCATGTTAACGCCAACGACCAACATGAATCCTAGTAAAATTGGTATAGCAAAGAGAAAATGCATTAGGTTAGTTAGCACCGCCACTATGGGCAACACGTGAGCGGGGAACATGGCCTTAGTTATTAAACTCCCACCGCTAGAGATGGCGCTAGTTGCTTCGAGAAGACCGCTGGAAAACCAGATCCAGGGCAATAATCCAGTAAATAAGAACAAAGTGTAATTCTCAACATCGTCAAAGCGTATGTAGAACCTAAATACTAACGAATACACTGCTATAAGGCACAAGGGATTTAGAAATGACCAGACAAATCCAAGCACGGATCCTCTGTATCTAGCACTTAGGTGTCTACATAGCAGTGCCCAGACTAAAGCGCGATATTTCCATAGCTCTCGAATATTGCGGTTCATAACTCTAGAATACCCACCTATGAAGCGGATTAAAGATGCCATGGTACTTAGTGTGACTTCTCACGGAAAATTTGTGCAAGCAGTGATGGTAATCATAAGGATAGCCATCACCGCGATGAGCAGCGACGTCTAGAAAATAAGTGTCATCTAAAAGAGATAGCCTTTCTAAGATAAATTTAAAAGTAAACAGTCCTCCACCGCTAGCGACTCCATCCTGCGCCTCTAAAGACTCATCTCGCAGCACGTCAATATTTTCGAGCTTGGTATTAGTGCCAAATATGCACAGGCCATCCGCTCTCAGTATTCCTATTCCAAAAACCAAATCATCCACCGGCTGATTATACTTGTAGCTTACCTCTACCGTTACCTTTTCATCTGCGTGAAAGAGCCATTTAGGACTTAGTGACGCATCTAACATCTTTACCTCGGCCACTTCTACCTCGCGATTACCCCAACGCCCAACTGCTGCCGCATGAAAGTCTCGAGGCGTCTCATCTGTAGAGCCCCCTTTAGGATTTTCGCCATTAACAATACTTTCTGTCGAGAAAGCTCCTTCAGTGGCTTTCTCTAACTCTCCTGCCACGTCCCTATTGGTCGACTCTAGCTCCTTAGTCTCTTGCTCCTCTATAGCCATTAAGTACTTATCGATAACCTGCCGAGGTTCTCCCCGACTACGCACTACGCCCTTTTCTAGCCAAATCGCTTCGTCGCACCAGCGCAGAACGCTTTCAAGGTCATGCGTGACAAAGATAAGCGTCTTGCCTTTTTTGCGAAAGTCACTAATGGTTTCATGGCAGCGATGCACAAATGCAGCATCCCCTACCGATAAAACTTCGTCCACTAAGAGAACGTCGGGATCAGTGTGTATGGCTAGGCTAAACCCTAGGCGCATGTACATCCCCGAAGAATAGGTTCTCACTGGATTATCTATAAACTCTTCTAGCTCTGCGTATCGCACTATATCGCTAAAGCGCTCGTCTATCTCTTTGCGCGAAAGGCCATACATCACTCCCCCCAGATATATATTCTCCCGACCCGTAAAGTCCGGATGGAACCCAGCACCTAACTCAATCAAAGCAGATATCCTGCCCTTTACCGACACACTTCCCTTGTCAGGCTGATATATGCCCGATATGAGTTTTAAGAGTGTAGATTTCCCGGAGCCATTGCGTCCTATAACGCCCAATGATTCTCCCGAGCGAACGCGCACGGTTATGTCATCTAGCGCACAAAAAAAGTTCTCCTTACCACCTGAACGCCGAAACAAGCCATCGAGAATGCGAGTTTTTAGAGTGTCGTAGCTTTTCCTGGCAAGCGAGGCCCTGCGAAATCTCTTCGAGACATTTGACAGTTCAATGCTGGCTAGGTGCGAATCGCCATGTTCGCCAGTGCCATTTGGAGACACTGCCATTATCGACTTCATATAATCCCGCCTATTTTAATGTGTGTTAAGAATGGCTAAACTCAAATAACTCTTGTGCCTTAAAATCATCAGACATTAACGAGGAAATTTGTAATATGTCAACTCTCAGATTAAAATAATAATTGCCTGACCAAGCGCGTTTACCTCTAGCGATTCCAGTCCTAGTGCTATGATTGTGTCTCAAACGAAATACTCTATGACCCTGGCGACAACCCTAATAGCTACACCTAAAGCCGACCTTCACGTTCACTTAGAAGGCACGGTCGACTTTGCGACACTAAGAAAGCTTGCTAAGAAGAATAATGTCGCTCTTGCTAAGCCTACCTACCTGGAGATAAAGGGCGGCTATGGGCCTATTCCACCACCAAACCTAGTTAATAGATACCCGCAGACTTTTAGTTTTGAGCAGTTTATCGCCATATACTTAAAAATATCCGAGTCAATCAAATCAGCTGAGGATGTCATGGCGATAGCTCATAACTATATTTTATCCTCCCAAGAACAGGGCATCGCTTATAGCGAGATATACTTTACGCCAACCACCTTTGAGGCTCTTGGTGCTGATCTGGTCAGTCTCATCGGAGGATTAGTTGCAGCCCAAGAGGCTGCTAAACTAGCAAACATTACTTTTAAGTGGATTTTTGACATAGTGCGAAATGCCGATACTAGTAGGGGCGAACGCACTCTCGAGTTAGCTAATTACGCCAAGGATATCGGTTTAGACGTAATTGCCATAGGACTCGCCGGCTATGAAAGCCATAACTCAACTAGACCCTTTGCCGAGGCTTTTAGCCGTGCCCAGAAACTTGGTTTTAAAACCATAGTGCATGCCGGAGAGACTGCGGGAGCAAGTGCCGTTAAAGAAGCTTTGGAAATTTTGAGACCCGATCGCATCGCCCATGCCATTAGCATCTTCGAAGATAAGGCTCTGGTGGACGAATTAATTGAAACCCAAATACCGATAGAAGTATGTCCTTGGAGCAATATTTCGCTAGGGCTTGCCGATACCGCCTCACATCCTCTGGCCAGGATGTTAGAAATGGGATTGAATGTATTAATAGGTTCCGATGACCCGGGCATCTTCGATAAGAGCTTGATAGAGAATTATTTACTGGCAGGAAGTTTGGGAGTTTCGGAGCAAGATTTGATCGCCCTTGCGGCTAATAGCCTCTCCATCCTTAACAAAACACCGCCCTCCCGGAACAGCTGAGCGCATCGATGAGCGCTTGCGATTAAGTTTGCTTTGATTGCCACCCTCAGTGGTAATGGGGATTGCCCTGTTGCTTTACTTGACTACAATCAGAACCTTTCGTCTCCTGTTCGGAAACCGACTTGTTTAGATTCTTGCGGCTATTAAAAACAGTTGAAAGACCCTGCCACCCCATTTTTTTGTGCGGCTCCGAGGGGTTTACATAAGCCCTTTCAATACTAAGTCCCGCAATTGATTCGCGTCCGACCATGTCTAAGTCGCGATATCTTTCGCGCTGCCCTAAAAAATTAACATAGTAAAACACAAACATCAGAATTGTATTTAGGGAAAGAATGAAAAACGCCTGTATTACTAGCTGTGGCGAAAGCGAAGTAACGCTATGAACTAAAAACTCCCAAACAAAAAAATTTCCCAAGCCTGGCACAGCTACGATCGACAGCCCAATTAAGAGAATGAGGTTATTGGTCAATGGCGTCCGGGAATAAAAAGCCCGAAAACTTTCGATATCGCCAAGATTCTTGCGATCCATCACCGTAAGGCCAAAAAAGACTACTAAGAGCGCCACAAACAACCACTGATAAGGCTCGACGACAGCGATTTGCTTAGCAGTTAACACCCCGAGAATAAGCTCAACTGAAAGAAAGGTGGCAAGCAAGAAGTGCTTTGGCTTATTGATATTGGCTCGAGCTATGACATTAAATCCTAGCGCCAGCACCAAGAAAAGCTCATCTCTACCTATAATACCCACACCTTCGATTTTTGGCGTTTCAAAAAAACTTAGCGCTATGTCAAGAACAACCCAGGAAAAAAGTACACCCGTAAAATAGCGCCGCAAGGAGCTAGCCGTAAATTGAGTTTTTGCAATTCCCAGGAAATCATCAATAAAATGAAGTTGTCGAGGAAATATACAAAACTCCAGCAGGCTTAAGGCATAGAATTTTCTCCTAAATGCAGGCGAAAAAAACCGCTCCAATAAGCTAACCTTTTTGGGATGATCGACCCCGTGGAGTTTTTGCTCCATAGCATGGTGAAGGTAAAGGAGTGAGGGAGCTCGCAGAAACTCAAAGGTGCGATAAAACCCATGCGAAACGCAATGAATCAGCGCCAAATGGCGAAAACCAAGAAATATTTCCACATATATGATTGCCAACTGAGTAGTAGCGGCAAAAGCCAACGCATTCTTGGCATCGCTAGCCTGACGACTCATAGCAGTAGAAAAAATTGCCGACAGCACACAAATAAATATGCCAATTAAATGCAGAGGATGAGACGCGGTCCAAGCAGAGGGCCATATTTTTAACATAATTAGCACCGGAATGTGCGTTGCTAATCCCCCATAAAACATCGCACTCGATGGAGTTGGCCCCTCCATGGCCCGTGGCAACCAATACCATGGGAAAACGCCTGACTTAATAAAACAAGCCAGCATAAAAAAACCGAGCAACCACTCAATTTTTCCGCCGTTTGCCGTGCCAAGTTCAGAAAATTCATGAATGCCAACTGAGCCTAAAATGACAACTAGGGCAAAGAGCATTAGATCGCCAATCTTATAAATAAACAACACCCGCAGGGAGTTCTTTAGCGGTTCCACGCGATGCTGGTACATCGCAATTAACAGTACCGAAGATACTCCCAGAAGCTCCCAGCCAATAAACATGTTTTGAGTAGATGCGCTAAATATCACCAGTGCTAAGGCAAGCTGAAAAACAAAATACAAAGTGAAGTACTTGTAGAGGTATACGTCTCGGTGCAAATAAAAAACCGAGAATTGGCCGACTATGCCCATAGTTATGGTGCTAAAGATTAGTGCCACATAGGAGCCAAAATCCCAACTTACGGCAAAATGCCAGCCAATACCGCAAAAATTTTCCAACTCGAGAGATAATGGAGTCGTTATTTCAAGAAGGAACAACGGCAACAGAATATGGAGAAAATCTATCAAACCACCGATTCTCACCAGGCCTCTAAGGAAGTTTTCATCGGGCCGTCGGTGGTAGCTGATAAACAAGCCTAGAAGTTTGATGAGAGGCGAAAGAAAAAAATAATGGGTTAGATAACCAATTACGAGTCGTTCCATTTTATTAATTTAGCATTCCAAAAGGCAGGTGATCCGCTTCCTCAAAAAGACGCCTATCAAAAATCTCATATTGAGGTATATCGGTCGCTAATGGTTCTATCGGACATAGCGATGTGTCATAGCGAAATAACTGCTTACGCCCCTCGTCGTGAACCACTAGTGATATCCAATCGTTCTTAACCAGCCGCTGAAAGCCACCTTCTTCACTTAAGAGCTTTTCCATTGCTTCTTTTGAGCAACAAACCAACATTAGCAGTCTCGTTGGCTCATGAATTTCAACCATCTGCCATGGAAGGCCAAGCTGAAGATCGCTCATGTAGCCATTCATAACTCCAACCAAAGACGTAATATTATGTGGTAACTTCGTTCCACAGCCGTAGCGTTCATTATCGACAAAACTAAAGTAATATTCCAGACTTATACCAGCACACACTGGACCAAGAGCACCCAGTAAGCCTTTTAGGATAGCTCCGTCGGGATCTACTGCTTCATCATAAGATACGAGAAATGCGCGCCTATCGAGAAACAAGTTTTTGGAATTGCGCCTGGGTCCCACAATGCAAAATGCATTGGTAGCATGGCCGTACTCGGGCCTAGGCTGAGTTAGGTCTAGAGCTCGGCCTTGGACATATTCAAAACACGCCTCATCACTTTTACTTGGCGACACATCGTCAAACCTTCGGCAACGTTCCGCTGAACTTAAACTCGCTGCTTTTTTTAGCATCGAATAATGCGCTCTAAGTTTTTCATCAGTTTCTAGCGGGGCATCAAAAATTATAATCTCATCGTTACAAGTATTGTGATAACCCCCAACAAAAACTGTCTCGTTAGGTATAGTTATCCCCCGTTTACCAAGCCCCTTCCTAACCTCTGCCTCATTTAGGATAGTTGCCAACAGCCGCGCATTAGGTGCACCACGCCCACCTCCACAAGCTCCACAGTCATGAGCAGCTTCATGAGGGTTATTCAAACTCGAAGAGCCATGCGCAATAAAAAACACATAAGGCGCAAAACTACCAGTTGCACCAGCCGTTCGCAAAACCGCCTCGGCTCTAGCAATTCGCTCCTCCAGATTATATCCGCGATCGGTTTCTTCTCGCTGATATACTAACCTAGTACGAAACGATTTGTAGAAATGAGAACGCAAATACTCCTTAATTTTTGCGCTAAATGCGGGCGAAATAATGTCTATAGAATAGGGAACAATATTAAATAAACCCTGTAAAATCGACTGCAAGCCGCCACGCACAAGTGTCTTTGAGCTGAGGCTGGCAAGCCATTGTAACTCGCCATAGGTGATGAGCCAGCGTAGACGGGAGGGCGATTCTATCATTTCTTCCCGAATAAACTTCTCCGCTCGAACTACGGGAGGACAAAGCTTGCGATAATGTTTGTCAAAGACTCCTTTAAAATTCATATCGAGGGCAAAATGACCTGCAACGCCAAACGTCTCACAGCTCTTGTCAATCTGCTCCAAATACCTGCGCAGCGATTCTTCTCTTTCATCAATACAGAAAAAGACCTGATAAGAAGGCTTGACAGGCTTATGATAGCTTTTTAATGCATTATGGCGATATATTCCCAAAAACTGGCGGTAAAGGGTCTCCTCAAATGCACACTGCCAGATTTCCTCCCGATGAAAATTCGTAAGTATCCTTAAATTATTTGGAATGGGTTCACCCTTAGACAAACCTATTACGCCAATGGCCTTGAGAAGAAAAACTGATTCAAACTGCGGGACAAGTGTAACTTTAGGAACTCGCAAACTCGACCACGCAGTGTATTTGGTAATTGCTGCAATCTCCAAGACCAGCAAGACCGCTAACATTTCTTCCAGGCTTGGCTTTATTTCTTTATTCTCAATCCATTCAGGATTATCCTCCAGACTTTTTGTAAGGGCTGCCCAGCCCTTATAGCGATTCAAAAGCTGAAAAAAATATTCCGAAAGATAATTTCTTTCGATGGGGAGATCTTTAACCAAGCGATCTATTGCCTCAGCGGCTGAACAGTCATTTAGATTTTGCACTATTGACCGTACGCGCCTGTCGAAGCTTCCTGCAAACAACAGCTTCTCGCTATACAACGCTACAAAACATTGCCAAATTCCCCGCTCTCGTTCAGGCATTGGCCAATAGGCTGCTCCAAAATCAAAATAGGCGGCAAAAAATTTGCAGAATACGGGCGTGATAACCTCAGAGATGTCGACATGCCGAATCTGTTTAAAAATTTCCCTAAAGTAACTGCGCTTCTCCACACAGGTATCCGCTATAAATGCCTGCACCCGGGAATCGACTCGCAAGCCGGGGATTGCTGGCAAAGTTAACAGTTTAAAAACTGCCTCGCTATCCAACGCGCTATTGTGGCGGCGTAAGAAACGCTCGATCGACTGTTTAAGCTCCTCTTTTCCGATGCGGCCACGTGCAAACTGCTTGCGATACCAAGACTCGCTCATAAACGCAAAAGCATCGTTTAGGATGGCCCCCTTTTTTACCGCCTCTAGGAAATGATAATCTTCGAAGTGGTGTAGCGTATTGTGGTGAACAAAATACGGCAACGGCCCCTGCTCCGGGAGCAACTCTCTTGCTTCTTTGACAAGTTGTTGAACTGATGCAGACATAAGCAATACTTTGGGAGCCCACAGGCTATAGCGATTAATGCTAAAGAGAGGCTTACTTCTAACTTAAATATACTTAATGAAATCAGAATGCTTTACCTTGAGCCGCGGCGGAAGATATACATTGTTTTTTTATCTTAGGCAAGTGCTAAGGAGAGCCTTATTGGGTAAAGCGAGGACCGCCGATGATAAAAACTCCGCTAGGTTCTAAGTGCTTCTAAATTCCTAAAAACTTCCAATGCCTCTGGATTTGACAAGGCGTCGAGATTTTTCACCGCTCGGCCATGCATGACATTTTTTACGGCAAGTTCAGCTATCTTACCGTTAAATGTCTTAGGTAAATCGGAAACCTGAATTATCTTTGCAGGAACATGTCGGGGAGTAGTATTCTTTCTTATCTGGGCTTTTAGACTTTCCCGCAAATCATCGCTTAAAACCAAATCGGGGCGAAGTTTCACAAATAAAATAACGCGCTCGCTTCCTTCCCACTCTTGCCCAACGGCCATGCACTCCAGTATCTCGAGAAACTGCTCCACCTCCTGGTATATTTCTGCGGTTCCTATCCGCACTCCCCCAGGATTTAGAACGGCATCAGAGCGGCCGTAGATAATCACACCATCATGTGCCGTAATCTCAGCCCAATCGCCATGGCGCCACACGCCGTCAAATACGTTAAAATAAGCATTGTGGTATTTCTCCCCCTCTGGATCATTTAAAAAGTATATCGGCATGGAAGGAAATGGCCTAGTACACACTAGTTCGCCGCATTCCTGGATAACAGACTCACCGTCCTCGTTAAACACTTCAACGCTCATGCCTAAGCCCCGCGTTTGCAGCTCGCCGCTATAAACGGGAGTAATTGGATTGCCTAGGGCAAAACAGGAAACAATATCGGTTCCTCCGGAAATAGAGGCCAGATGAATATCGCGCTTGATGCTAGAATAAACAAAGGAAAAATTTTCGGGCAATAGTGGGCTTCCGGTAGAAAGAATCAACCTTAGCGCCGACAAGTCGTGAGATTCTATGGGTCGAACGGCGGCCTTTTCCACAGCAGAAATATACTTCGCGCTAGTTCCAAAGACACTGAGCTTTTCTCTCTCGGCGACATCAAATAGGGCCTTGCCATCGGGGTAAAAAGGCGAGCCATCATACAAGAGAACCGTTGCTCCCACTGCTAGGCTACTAACTAGCCAGTTCCACATCATCCAGCCACAAGTGGTATAATACATTATTTTATCACTGCGCTTGAGATCGCAATGCAGCACCAGTTCCTTAAGGTGCTGAATCAAAGTTCCACCAGCACCGTGCACAATGCACTTAGGAGCCCCCGTAGTTCCCGATGAATACAATATGTAGAGCGGATGGTCGAAGGGCAAATGCACAAACTCAATTTCCCCCGGCGACTTAGACTGTATTTCCGCCCACTGCAAACTATCCCGCACCATGGAGATATCGGGGGTGGGCGAAGCATAGGGGATAACAATCGTATGCTCTATCGAGGTTATTTCTTTTGCAAGCTGAGAGGCCGTCTGCAAGGTGTCGCAAAATTTGCCGTTATAAAAGTACCCATCTGCCGTAAACAAAATCTTAGGATCAATTTGCGAAAAGCGATCGCGCACCGCCCTAAGACCGAAGTCAGGCGAACAAGAAGACCATACCGCCCCGAGGCTAGCCGTAGCTAACATGGCAATAACCGTTTGAGGAATGTTAGGCAGGTAAGCAGCTACTTTATCGCCAACGCCTACGCCAAGAGATTTAAGATAGGAGGCAACCTTGCTCACTTCATCGCACAATTGAGCATAGCTTATGCTCTCCCTTTGCCCACGCTCGGAAACAAATACAATTGCTGGTTTGGTATCCTTAAACCTAAGCAAATTCTCGGCAAAATTTAAACTAGCTCCCCGAAACCACTTGGCGTCGCGCATACTATGCCCATTCGCGCAAACCTCGTCCCAT
>JADLFC010000154.1 GCA_020845775.1 Deltaproteobacteria bacterium | reverse complement strand
ATCTTGGCTTTGGCCAAATACGGCCCTGGAACCGCCAGACTCTCTTAACGCGTGGAATTTGGAGGGCATTATGTTCCCCTTCCATGCCATGCCTAGCGTTTGCTCGTGGGAGATTCTGGGACTGCGGGGTGGCACGAAAAAGTAACATTCGCCCATAACAGTAATGTTATGGGGTTAAAAGTGCTTTTTACCATACTTCAATGTCAATAAAGATTAAGGACAGCAATACTCAATGTATTGGCGTTGCCAATACTGAAATTAAGCCCCCATTGGCCGTATATCCTTCAAATAAGGCTTACGAGCTTAATGCTTTAAAAGTTAACGAGCTCAAATTAGCTTCTAGCCCTATCTCCTGCGAACAAAATGAGCAGGCCGACTCCGATTTAAGTGACGAGAAGCCGATTAGCGAGATTGCTTCCTTAAAAAGTGAAACTCGTTCTAATGACCTTCATAGACTGCAAGAAGACTTTGGAGAGACTGCTAAGGTCGCCAACGAGAAGTTAAGTCACGCCCAAATGAGAATAGGGCAATTGGAAAAGGATTTAACTGAGACTGATTTGTGGGATTGGGCAGCGGGAAGAAAAAGCGCACTTAAGAGCGATCTGCAGGCTGCTAAGGATTTTTATGAGGCACAAAAAAAACATTGTGACGATTTGCAAAAGTCACTCGCTAATTCAAAAATCCTCCTAAATCAGGGGCTTGAGTCTGAACAGGAGGGAGCACTGCTCGCTCGACAGGAGAAAAACGCCGAGGCGCAAGTCAAATTTTCTCAGGCTCAGGAAGCTTTTAGGCAAGCTGCTAAGGAAGTCAGCAATAAGACTCACGTTAACAGGAATGCTCTACAGCGATATTCCAGCAGTCTCGAGGGCTCAGTGCATGGCCATGAGAATGTAACTCAGTGGTATGAAAAAGCGGCGACCACGGCTACCGTTGTGCGAAATACAACTGTAGTTGCGGGAGCGACGATTGCAACTGGAGGAGCTGCTGGGGCTATGATGGCAGCTGGTTATGGTGCTGTTGCGGCGGGAGCGGTGGGATTTGGTGCAGGGTTTGGTGCAGGCAGCGCTACCGGTGGGATTAGCAATGTCGCGAAAGCTCTGTCGGAAATGGCTCATAATGGTAAGAGTGCTGCCAAAGCGTTTGGTGATGCTGGATTGAATACGCTGAGCGATGCTAAAACCGCAGCCGTTTCTGCCGCATCCATGGCAGTTGGTGTCGGCGCTGCTTCGCAGCTAACTCCCTTGCTTAGCAACTCTGTTAGTCTTGTTGGACGCGCGATAACGGGCGCAGCTACCGGAGGTAGCGCGGCTGTAACATCTACCGCGCTAAACACAGGGGAGCGCTATGTCGCGGCGGTTAAGGAGTTTAACAGCGCTTTTGATCACTTGCCGGTGGAGGAAAGAGAGTTGCGTTTTTCGGGCTTCATGCAGGAAAGAGGTCTTAGCGTTAGCCACATTGCCCGTAACGCCATGCTTGATATTGCGGTAGGGGGCGTTGCAGGTAGCATCGGCGGCGGTAGCACGGCAATGAGAGATGGTTTAGGGAATGCTGTGGCAAAAGGTATCGCGTTTGGTTCTGAATCAATGGCGGATCTCGGCGTAGGTATCTGTGCCGCTAATCTTCGCGCTAATATCGAGGGACGCGATCTCACTTATGAGGAGTTAGTGCAAGAGGTAGCAAGCACGGTAAGGGGAAGTATGCAGGGAGCCGTTGGAGCTCGGGCAGCTACAAAAATCAAACCACAGTTAACACCTGAACCTCGGCAAGCTGAAGCAGCAACTCTGCCGGAGCTCCCTAAGTGGGGTACCGGAGAAGATACTGACATGGTGGCGCGCTGGCTTTCTAGAGTCGATCAAACATTACATTGCAATACTGCACTTATGCTCATCGATGCTGGTAAATTTAGAGCTGTTCTGGATAATATTCGCAGATGTTCCAACCTGAACGCTGAGGTGGCCTTTAGGCTAATCGATGCTACTTATAGCGAGCATTCCAGTTTCATATCTACTTCTACTAGTGTCGATATAATACTTAGGAGCATCGACGAGTCACTGCATGCTGATGTAGTAGACAAGCTACTTAGAGCTGGACAATTCGAAGCCGTTTTTGGGAATTTGAATAAGTTTAGGAATTTGAATCATAATGATATTGCAATTACACTTCTGAATGCTGGAGAGCTCGCGACGCTTGCGAACAATCTCGGGCATCTTCGGGGGTTGGATCCGAAAATTGCCAATAAGTTGATAGACGATGAGTATGTCCCTTTCAAGCGCATCTTTGAGCACAGTCTCGCATTCGTTGATTTGAAGCTCAGTGAGATTGCTTATGGGCTTATCGTGCGTGGTCGTGGTTATGAAGCTCGCCTATCGCTAGCACCATCTGATTTAAACTTTGATACTCCAATTGCGGAATTTCGCGACTTAATGCCCGTTGGTTTACGAGATCTAATAGGAGTGAGTGACGTTTCCATAGGAACACTTGGGGAGCTATATGAGTTCTGCAAGGATCACGAGAAACTCGTCAAATACCTTGGCAAAACACCTTCTGAACATTTGCGTTTGTCGCGCGAAGAAATTGCTTCTCCGATGCTAGGAGGTGTGGCAGCTGTTGACCCTGTCGATGCGGAGATTTTAAAGCGCGCGGGCATCGAGTTTGCAAATAGGAATGTGGATCTTAAGGAGGCATTTGACATATTGAGTAAGCAGAGTCCCAATTGGTCCGATTGGACGTCGGCAAATAATTTCAGGAGTGCTGCTGATGTGTTTGGGTATGATCGGATGTTTGCATATCTAAAGACGCCCGACACCTCAATCCACGACGCGCTATATTCAATGAACGATATTCTGAGGTGTTATCGAAGCTCCGGAATCTCAGCGGAAAGTTTCTATAATAATATCTTGCAACAAGTTAGAAATGACGACCAGAGATATGAGTCAGGCAGCGCTCACGATGAATTAAATTCAATAGCCAATGCATTGGATTTAGAGCGGGTTAATGAAACTCTTGAAGTGGCTAGTCGGTACAAGGATCTTGCCGATCTCTCGGAACTTGCGACGATACTTAGTTCGAAAAAGGAGGTGTTTAGCTCGTGGAGTAACCTAAAAAGATATGATGGACTTAGGCGCTTGATGAACGACGCTGAGATATTGGACGACTTAAGGGAGCTAAAGGCCGAGGGACACGATTCTCTTTATAGGTTTGTAAATAAGTTAGCCTTTCATAAAGACAGCCGTGTCGATATGAATAAGGTAACGCAGTTCTGGAGAGAGCCTGAGAGTTTCCTTGGCCTCCAAGATGATGAGGATCACACTCCACGTGCCTTACATGATTCGAAGAAACCCTCTAACTATATTGATATTCCCCACTTGGATCTAACTGCTAAGGAACTGCGCAATGCTTTAGTAGATGGTGTACTAGACAAGGTGCAGGTATTTAGCCCGCTTGAAGTAGTGTATAAATTTAGGTCAGAAAGTAGCGGAGACCTATCGGTAAGAGAACGTCTTAGAGATGCGTTAGGTAGTCGGAGTGATGTTACCCACTGGAACAAAAGCAACGCAGCACGCCTTTTTCAAGAAAGTAATAAAGTGCTTAGTGAAAACGGAAATATGGGATCTAATGCGGTAAAGCAATATCTTAATGGAAGCGATATATCTAAAGAGGTCGAAATTGCTCTAGAGGATCTTTTAGGAAGAAAGGAGCTAAATGCTCGCGCCGGTGGCAGGGATATTTCGGTAGTAGCGAGAATTCATCCGAAAAGTAGTCCCGAGGGTGTTCTCGCTGGAAACGACACAGCCTGTTGTATGCATTTTGGCTCTGGCAAGAATAATATTTACATGTTTAACCCGAACACCGCATTATTTACGGTGGAGGTTCACAATGGAGATGGGAAGAAGAGAACCATTGCGCAAAGTGTTTTAACTATGGATAAGGATGTCGGCAAATCGGTGGCTGAAATCATTAAAGAGGCCAACCTACCGAAAGCTCGGATAGAGCAAATATTGCCACAAGATGTGCTGCGGGAAACTAAAACGGTTCTTGCTTGTGACAATGTGGAGGTGGCGCCGAATTATCGGGACAGCAAATATGCCAAGATAATAGAAGCGTCCTACAGAGATTTTTTCTTTGAGTATATGAATAGGTATGGCAAACAACAAGGACTTAAGACCGATGCAGTTGTAATTGGAATGAGAAATTCCGATGCTCTTCAGCACTTGCCACAGGCAGAGAACAATTTCATACCCCTAGCTCCTGTTGGTTATTCAGATAAGGTAGATGCAGATGTCTATGAGTTGAAGCTGGATGGGAGAGCTAGTAGTTCTAGAGTGAGGACAGTGGCTAGCGATCTCGACACGCCTGAGCGCTCGGGATTGAATAATAAGTCTGTGGGAGTTGCAGGAGTTAGCGCACTCTCTTTTACTGATGCATTGCCAGTGTCCTACATTGAAGGCAAGGATTATCATGACAATCGTAGTTTGATTGAATATCTGCACAACATGGAAAATGGGCTAATTGCAGTTGCGATAAACAACACCCAAAAGGAGCGGCCAAACCTAAGCGTTAAGTACACCGATCCTGAGGGTAGAATGAGAGGATATTTGTTTGCGTATGAAGGTAAGATGGGGGATTCTAGTTATGATGATGGCGATAGCTTTGGAAAGCAAGAGCCAGTAGTCTATGTTGCTGATTTTGCTGTAGTTGAGGATAGCAAATTAGCGGCTGGCAAAATGCTTAACGCTTTTACTAACTTATATAATGAGAATTATCTTAAAAGAGGCAAAGTCATACCAATATATGCGAGCATGCGCGAACGCACATCGTACAAAATCATGCAGCGGCATCTTGATCGGATTGCCAATGACATCGGTATAAAGTTCGAGGTTGAGGAAATTGGCTCAAACACCATAGAGAATGACAATATGCATCAGGTTGTAATTCGTCCCATCCTTCCTTAATATTGCGTAGTATATGGATATTGACTATTTCCTATCCTTGAGGTGGACCCCATTCTTTAGACAGTGTGGGTACGAGTGGTGCTACCCCGAGGTGTGGGAGTTGTAACGGATCTTCCAGAATTGCCGCATGCATGATTGAGGTGCAACATATATAATATATTTCTT
>JADLFC010000153.1 GCA_020845775.1 Deltaproteobacteria bacterium | reverse complement strand
TAGTTATTTGCGATCTCTTAAAAAGATAATATTGAAAGGTGCTCCGCCACCTTCGTCCTCAACTAAAAGAATGCTTCTAATTTGGCCGCTCTCAAATGTTATAATGTCGCTCGTAGCAATGACTTCACTGGAGTCTTTCGGCGTAACTTGAATCTGGTAATCACCCTCCAAGCCCGTAACGTAATCCGAATCTTCGCTAAAACCTAAATCACTAACGGTTGGAAGAACCATAGATAAGTCAGAATCATTAGGCACGACATACACGTCTATATCAGGAGCACTTGGCGCAGCATTAACAAAGCGAAGCTTAACTCTGGAAGACTCTGGTTTTGCGTTGTCGTCAAGAAGAAGTAAGCCATCCATTTCGTCAGTATAACCCAAGGAAATGAGCGTATAATGCTCGTCCTCTCTTAAAGAGTTGCCAAACGTAAAGAAAGTCGTGAACGAGTCTGAAGCGGTTAGTTTAAACTCCTCCGCTTCTTCATCGATCTCGAAATAGTCAGTTGATTCTAAATATCCAACTCTTTCAAGAATCGCTTCCTCGTCTAGCAGAAGATCTACTGAAGGTGCATCGGGTGAAGCTTGAACGAACCGCAGTTCAGGCGCCTCGCCATCGCCATCTTCCTCGTCGCAAGCCGCAAGAAGTGTAAAAATTGACGTAAGTAACAATAATAAAATGCCGCGTCTGAGATACATAACAACTACCTTTCATGGGAGTACATAGACTATAGTAAAATTTACCCCACCATTATATGATATTACATATTATATGGCTATGCTAAACTCCCCAATAATTAATAAATCTGAGGTCTCCTATGGTTGAGCGCAATTCTATCCATTATGGCAAGTTATTCAGCGCAGCAGTAGCTCTTGTCTTATCGCTGTGCATGGGAACAAGGCATGAGGCATTTGCAGAGGACAGAGCTTTGTTTTCTGTGCCGATCGCTCTAGAGCCTTGGGTGGACTGGGTAAAAGAGAGGCACCCTGAATGGAATTGTGCCAAGAACGGAGGAGTCTTTCATTGCGTTTGGCCGGGCGTGCTACAGTACGAGCTCACTAATCATGGCGCAAGATTTGCACTCAAAGTTGAACTGCAGAGCAAGGAAGCAGTGATTTTGCCGTCAAGGCAAGGCATATATCCCCTAGCCATTGATGTTATTAATGAAAAGGGCGAAAGAGTTGAGCCATCCTTGGATGTGCGAAACGATTTTGTCTACGCGATTCTGCCGGCTGGTGTTTTTGATATTAGTGGCGAGTTACTGTGGGATAAATTGCCGCCCGAAATTCCTTTGCCAGAAAGCTATGCGCTAGTGAGTGTCGATAAAACCTCTCTTCCTGGTAATATTGAAATCAAGAGGCAGAGGGATAGGCTGTGGGTAGAGGAGGCACAGCATGGCAAGGAGGAGACGATTGGCGAAAGTATAAAAATAGCAGTAATGCGCCGAATTCGCGATGGCTCGCCCATGCAGGTCGACACTCTTTTAAAGTTAAGAGTTTCAGGAAAAAGGCGTCCATTAGATTTGGGCAAAGTAACGCCCCTAAACTCCTTACCCGTTGCTATCTCCTGTGCCCTGCCGCATTATTTGTCATCGGACGGCAATTTGGCGTTGCAGCTTAATTCTGGCGAGTACGAAGTAAATATCTTATCCGTTATTGCTCAACCGGCTGGCGAAATTCTGCTTCCCACTGCAAGTTCTACGTTATGGCCAACGGAGGAGACAATTGCCTTTGTCGAAAACACTGCTTTTAGAACAGTTGAAGTGTCGGGTGCGCTGGCGGTGCATGCAAGCGCTACCGAGCTTCCTCCTAGCTGGATGGCAGGGGCAGTATACGCGCCTAGTTCTGGTTCCAAGCTAACATTTAAGGAACTAAGAAGGGGTATTCTAAAACCTGAACCAAATGAATTAGATTTACAGAAAGAAATTTGGGTTGATCTAGATAATGGCGGATATACCGCTATGGACACATTTTCTGGAAGTATGCACCAAGGGTTTCGCCTTAACGCTCTTGCGGGAACGAAGCTGGGGCGGGCGAGTGTAAATGGAGTTTCTCGCCTCGTTTCTCGTGATGCAAATAGTGGTTTATGGGGTGTGGAACTTAGAGATAGCAATGTGCAGCTACAGGCAGTTTCGCGCTATGAAAATGGCTCTCAGTTATCGGCTGTTGGTTGGGATACGAAAGTTGCAAATTACAGTGCATGGCTACATTTGCCGCCATCTTGGCTTTTGTTTGCAGTACATGGCGCGGATACTAAGGGGAGTGCGTGGGTGGAGTCATGGAGTCTGCTAGAGTTGTTCCTTTGCTTTCTTGTTACCTTAACGTCATTTAGGTTGTTTGGGTCTGCGGCTGCTATCGTTGTTGGTTTATGCTCGGTTTTAAATCACGATGAGTTCCTGGCTCCGCAAATGCTATACATTCATCTACTTTTCCTCGTGGTCTGGCGCTCAGTTTTAAGTGACGAAAAATCGCCATGGCATTATGCCTGTCGCATATTGCTGTCGGTTACTTTTTTAGCCCTAGTCATTCAAAGTCTTGCTTTTGCGAAACTTCAGTTTACGCAGTTTCTATTTCCGCAACTTCAAAGTGGCACGCGCCACAGATCCTTTATGCAGGATCTTTTTGCAGGGATAGAAATGACGCCTCTAATATGGCCAGCAATCCTTTTTTTTGCTGGGATTCTGCTAGCATGGATTATATCAATGGTTAGAGCTAAGGACATTAGGAGCAGAGTCGCAAAAACTGTTTTGTACGGTTTTCTATTTTTTGCTTCTATGCCAGCTGTTGGATTGCTAATAACCTTTAGATTGAGTTCTGACGTCTACAGTCGATCGGACTATTATCGAGCTAAGTCGATTGAAAGTCCCGGCTATGGCCGCGCGGCGAATCTAGGTAGTGCAGCGTCCTCGTTTGGGCCAATGGAAAGGTCGCTTTCTGCTTCCCTTTCGTCCGGAGGAGCTGAAATGGAGTCCGATAGTGATGTTGTACAGGATGAGGATGATGAGGCTCGAGCTAAGAAGGATAGTTCTGAAAAGGGCCTCTCGCTTACAAGTGGACCAGCGATCCCCACTTGGCATTGGCGTCGTCACAATATTGTGGCTGCCGGGCCTATCCTTCCACAGCATCAGTTAAGCATTTTGCTAATACCCGCTAGTGTGATGCGCTTCATCTGCGGTGTGCGTACGGTGTTGATATTGGTTTTAATGTTTTTGTTATTAAAGAGGATTTGGTCTAGGCCGGCTGAATTGGTAGTATCTCTAGCGTCGAAATTTAGTGCTAAGGCCGCTTTGGTGACAGCTTTGCTGCTGCTGGGAACGGTTTCGCCTACGAAGGCGGATTTTCCAGGGGATAGCATGTTAAGCGAGCTTGAGAGGCGTTTTGAGGAGAATTTGTGCAAAAACGATGTTTGTGCGGTTATTGAAGTTGCAAAGATTGAGCTATCGTCAGAGGAATTTAAGTTAAGCTTGAAAGTCGCGAGCGATGGCCAAAGTGTGGTGACAGCTCCTGGCCCTCTCGAAGTACTGCCTGTGCAGAAAGTGCTTTTAAACGGCAAGGATTACGTAGCTCTTAGGCGCAGTAGTGATGGATTTTTGGAAGTTAGAACTAATGCAGGCTTAAACGATATAGAAATTACAGGGCCGCTCCCGCAAACAAGTGCGTTTTCTCTAGAGTTTCCAGCTCGTCCTTTGGTCGTTCACGTGGAGTCTCCCAAATGGTTCGTAGAAGGTTTGTCGGCTAGTGGTTTTGTGGCGGGAGGTCTAAGATTTACAGCTAAGGATCGTGAGGAAGAAGTTAATGCGAGTGAAAAATCTCTCGTTAAGCAAAAGGAGAAGTTATTGTCGTGGGCAGTTGTGCGGCGCTTTATTGCTATAACTACTGAGGATGTTAAAATAGAAACTCATGTCGAGCGTTTGGGCGAGCTCGCTGTGGAAGACACTTTAAAGGTTCCGCTGTTTGCCTCAGAACGCGTGCTTTCGGGAAATGTCAAGGTCGAAGGCCAATATGTCTATCTAGGATTTGCTTCTGGAGCAAAGAGCGCTAGGTATAGCAGCGCATTGGGGAGAGATGTCATGCCACTAGTATTGCAGGCTAGTGCAGAGAGAGGGATAAGCGAGGAATGGCAAGTGAGTTGTAGTGTGAACATTCATTGCGAAGTATCCGGACTTAATCCAAGCGGGACTCTGGCTAATGGCCAGGCGCGTTGGTCTTGGTTGCCTTTCCCATCTGAAGAAGCAAAAGTGAGCGCCTTTTCTCTTGAGACGGCGCAGGGAGACACTCTTACGATCGATAACCTGAATCACGACGTCAAATGGGGCACTCGCTTGCTAACCGGGAAATTGCAGTTGGAGGTGCGTGCTACCCAGACTAATGCTCTAAATATAACATTGCCTGAGGAGAGCGAGGTTGAAAATATATCGGTCGACAATGTTTCCGGAGCTAATATTCAGAACGGGTCTAGTAATCAGGTTTTGCTCAGTCCCGGAACTCATGTCGTAGAAGTGTCGTATCAGCAGCCATTTTCAGTGGCCTTTTTCCAAAAGGTGCCTGGTCTTTTATTGGACAGGGAGGCCAATAATGTAAATGTTTCGGTATCTCCAAATGGCGAGCGTTGGATCTTATGGGCGGGCGGAGCTTCCTGGGGGCCATGTGTTGTCTACTGGGCCAAGCTAATCGTCGTGGTGCTAATTTGCGTAGGTTTAGCTAGCGCTGGGATTTTATCAATTGGCTTAGTGGATGCTATTCTTCTTGGCATAGGTCTTACTACATTGCCAGTAATATATTTATGGATACCGCTACTATGGTTAGGCTTAACTGTGGCGATGACTAAGCAAAAGGTGTTTTTTAGACAGTTAGGCGTTACTATTCGAATTGCGTGTTTTATAGCGATAGCTTTTCTCTCTCTAGTAATGTTTTATGAGGTAGTAAGAGTGGGCTTAGTGCTTCAGCCTCCTATGCTTATTGTAGGAAACGGCTCTGCTTATAACTATCTAAAATGGTATGTTGATCGCACCTCGGGCGAGTTATTGCGTCCGTGGATATTGTCGGTGCCGCTCTATTATTGGCGCATCTTTTCTCTGCTGTGGGCGATGTGGTTAGTTGTTAGATTAATCGCGTGGCTTAAGACTTCTGTTGTTTTGGTGAAAGATGAAATTGCTGTGGCCAGATCTACTGAGAAGGTAGGGTAAAGTGAAAAGTAGTGCCCTTGCCTATTTCGGAAGTTAAGTTGCACGTCCAGCCATGCTGGTCGAGAATTTTTTTGCAAGTCGCTAATCCAATGCCGGATCCTTCGTATTCGTCTTTGCGATGGAGTCGTTTTAAGGGCAAGAAGATTTGTTGAAAAAACTGAGGATCTATGCCAATTCCATTATCTTTTACAGTTATGTGCCATTGGTTGTGTTCTTGGTAGGAATCTATTTCAATGGTAGGGGTCGCGTTTTTGCAAAACTTGATGCCGTTAGAGATTAGATTCTGAAAAAGTTGGCCGAGGCTCGTCTTATCGCCGCATACTGTGGGCAATTTGCCAATTTGCACTATGGCTTTTTTGTCTTCTATTACAGCATCGAGAGAGGACATTACATCGCGAAGTGTCGCCGATAGATCTACCTGTATCATTGGTTTATCCGTTCTCCCTGCCAAAGCGTAGTTGAGGAGGTTTTCTATCAGGTCAGTCATCCTAGAGGTGTTTCTAATAATTCGGGAAATGAGTTCAGCTCCACGTTCATCGAGCCTATCGGCGTACTCTGCTTGAAGTAGTTCCGCAATGCCGGATACTACTATTAGCGGAGACTTTAAATCATGGGCAGCGATGTGGACGAATTCTTCAAGTTCCTTTTGTTTGTTTCTTATTAGGGCCTTTAGTTGGGCCTTCTCGATGGCGTTACTGACTGCGGAATTTAGTGATTTGGTATCAAGGCTGCCCTTAATGAGATAGTCCACTGCGCCGCGCTTCATGGCTTCAACAGCCACCGACTCGTTCCCCTGGCCAGTAAGCATTATGACTGGAATTTCGATTTTCTTTTCCGATAGTTCTTTTAGGAATTCTAAGCCATCCATGTCTGGCAAGTTGTAGTCGAGCAAAATACACTGAGGTTTTTCAAGTGCCGCTAGATTCAGGCCATCCTGAGCCATATCTGCCTCTAAGAACGAGATTGGAGAATCGTGGGACTGCTTTCTGAAATATCTTCTGTATAGCTCCCTGTCCTCTGGGCTATCGTCAACTATTAGAATAAGTCTCGAAGGATGCTTGGTCGTCATTTATGTAGTTTTTTAGTGCTAGTTTTGCAAGTTTACGTGACTTTTAAGTCTAGTTTGGATGAGCAATATCCCGCTAATGATGCCAGCATATTACTGCATAACGATAGTTGTTTTCACAGTAACTATGCGCCGATTAGCATCAATACTGCTTGATTATGTTGCGGGCACGGGTTATTCTATATAGAAAAATAGATCAATTCAGCAAGTTTGTAGTTCTGTTTTGGGCAAGCGGGATAGTTCTTTTGCATGAAAGACAAGGACAAGCTTAAAATACTGCTCATAGAGGATGAAGAAGTAGTTAGACTTGGCTTAGAGGACAATTTGCGCTGCGCTGGCTACACGGTAATCGCGTGTGGCAACGGCAGAAAAGGCTTGGAAGAGTTTAGCAAGTCTCCTCACGATTTAGTTATTCTCGACGTGATGATGCCTGAAATGGATGGTCTTGAGGTTTGTCGGCAAATTCGCGCATTGGGACGGCAGACACCCATCATGATGCTTACAGCTAAGTGTTCCGAGGTCGATAAGGTAGTGGGGTTGGAGCTCGGTGCTGATGACTATTTGACTAAACCTTTCGGCATAAGCGAGTTATGTGCTCGAGTAAAGGCACTGCTGAGGAGAGCTAATGCTTTGCCTACAAATGAAAACGCAACATCGCCATGTCAGAGGTTAAGAATTGGCGAGGTCAGTATAGATTTTAAGGCTTATAGAGCGACAAGGGGTAAAAGGGAGATAATCCTTTCAGCAAAAGAATTCGAGTTGTTGCGATACCTTGCTAGCCAACCAGACGTTCCCGTTACTAGAGATCAGCTCTTAGATAATGTCTGGGGCTATAATTGCTACCCCACTACGCGCACAGTCGATAATTTTATAGCACGCCTTAGACATAAAGTTGAGGTGATCCCAGAAAAGCCGCGCCATATATTAACGGTTCACGGGGTTGGGTATAAGTTTGTTCAATAATTTCAAGCTTTTTGATTAAAAGTTTTGTGTTTTGCCGATGCGCCAATTATTGATTTGTCGTTAGTTATCACAATTTAGTTTTGCGGCGTATTTATTTGTGTTATAAAAGCAATGTGTTCTCCGATGCTAACATAAAGTTTTTAGAATCCGTAGTCTGCAAAAGGCGTCGGAAGAGGTAATGGTGAAATTCTTCTCGGTTGAGATAATTTAGCTGTTATAGCTTAGTGGTAGGATAATAGTAGCCAAATGGATAGATATCAAATCCCATTTTTGGAGAGCGCAGTTCTTAAATGCTCAGATGTTGAGGATTTATTGGACTGTTATCTCGATAACGAGATGATTCCGCTATTAAGAGAGCGATTTAATTCACACCTCGTGAGTTGCGCCGAGTGTCGCGATTTGGTTAGCGATTGTAGCCACATAGTCGAAGTGGCAAAGACTTTGGATGATGTGCCAATTCCTTCTGAGGTGAGCTTGAGATTGCGACAGGCACTTAGGGAGGAGTTAGGATATAACGTGATTCCTCTCCGTCCCAAGCTTTCGGTGGTTAAACCCTAAATAGCTATCGTGAGTGCGGCTCAATAGTTATAAGTTTCCGATCGTCAAGTGTTTTCTAGCAATTCTGCTTGTTTTCGACATTGCTGTAGCGGAACCTTCGTCAAAAACTAAACAAGTTAAGGAAGGAAAAGAAAAGTCGGCAAAAGTCGATGCCAAGCAGTATTCCACTGATCTCTTTTATGGGAAGTTAACGTTCATACATCCCGAGAATATTTCGATTATCGTGGAGCCGATTGATGGGACGCCAAAGCGTCGCATCATTTATCTAGACGAAAAGACAATGTACATGGATGGGAAAAAAACTGTTACGTTAAGTTTCCTTCAAATCGGACAGCGCATAGCAGTGCGCTCTGTGTCTGAGAATGGTTTCCACCTAGCCGATCGAGTTTTTATAGTTCAGGGAGAATTTAAACCCGATGAGTTTTTAAAGATCAGGCGATAGCCTTAGTCAAAATTGAAAACGGTCTGCATCATTGCAAAGGCAGGCGCGAAAAGCGTAACCGCCATATCAAACGCGAAATTTTTACACCTGAGCTCATATTTTTGGTGTACACGGACAATCTAACCGTCGATTATCTATCATACAGAAAGTCAGAATGAAAAAATTAACAGTATTTTTTAAAAGGAGAAACTCAACATGTGTGACCTAAACATTGCTTTAAATCGAAACCCTATAAACATTCGTAGCTTACCTCGTAACTTTGACCCGTCATATGGACCGAATGTAATGGGGAGACTTCCGGTGTCATATTTGCCTAAATTGTTCCCTGCCGGACAGGGTAAACCCATTGGTATTATTGGCAATAATCCGTGTTTGCCATCTCTAGATCGCGAAACACCCTCAATTCGCGATGTGCCGAAGCTTCTCGTCGAGCTACTTGGCGTCTTACGTAACTTAGTCGACAGAATGGGTGGAAATACTAGCCCGCAGGAGGTCAATATGCCGCAAACCATGGATAATAGAGGATGTGTTTGTGGAGATGTCCGGCAGCAAGGCGTTGACCCAGTAGCGATTGAGCAGCAACCTCGAGTGGAGACTCAAACTCAAAACCGCTCCATCGGAGGAGTCATTTGGGATGGCGTCAAAAAAGGAGGCGAGTATATATTGGACAAGATTCTTAATGGCAACTATCTGACGAGTGGGCTACAAAAAGGATGGGAAATGCTTAAGGGCCTATTTAAATGGTAGACAGTATTCAACTTGTCAGTTTTGGAGGGCGTGTTGTTGCGACACGCCCTATTTCGTTATACCGTTTCCAAAAAGTAAAATATTTAACTTACTTTTTGGAAACGGTATAACTATGCGTTCAAGATAGTCTGTTGTTAGTGGCTGGCTAGTGATTTGCGAGGAAGGACATTGCCTAAAGGTTGGTTTTTTTGTGCCGTAGCTTTGGTATTTTCTCTGCTGTTGTTATTTGGCGGGTATGTTGAAGTTTCGGCCGAAGAGATTGTTGTGGATTATGGGGATCCGGGCGATGTTAAATTTTTTCGATTGGCGTCCAGCCAGAGGGCCAGGGTTCAGGTGCATGTAGCTAGTGTTGGGGAAGCATTAGATGGAGTGAGAATTTCGCTAAGTGATGCGGCAAATCTGCAGAAACACTGGATTGCTCCTGTCGATGCGGCTGGGGTAGCGAAATTTTTGGATGTTCCGCCTGGGAGTTATAAAGTAATATTGCGGCTGCCATCGACCCTTGGTGAACAGACTACGGTTTATGTTGGCGATGTTACAATTGATCTCATGGAGTAACGCTAGGTGGTTATGTTAGTTAGGCTTAGTCTTTCTATGCTCGTTACCTGCGTGGTCGGGTGTTCTTTGCAGAACGGTAGTGATGTCGGGCCCGTTGCTCGTTCTGGTGAGTATAGGGTTTCTGTTAGCAAGGAAGGACGTGCGCTAAGTAATTTTGAGCAGGAACTGGTGCACAGAGTGCAGGTAACGCAGCGCGAAATTGATGCGGTGTTATCGAAATGGCCGGCTCAGTTAAACTTTCCCTTTAGTGGTGTTGTGGTTCCGTCTGGCGCAAGTGGAGTGCTTGGTCTTCGGGTAGTTTTTGATGTGTCGCATACAGCAGGTGGCTTTACGTGGGGGCTTGCAAGTGGAGATTTAATTACAGCGGTTGGTACTGTGCCAGTTGTAAAAATGAATGATTTGATAAAGCTAGTTTCTGAGCTTCGTAGCAATCGTCGAGCGTCTTTAACGGTTCAACGGGATGGCGTGCCACATAAAGTTTTGTATTATCTAGTTCATGGCGGATGACGAAGAAAATCTTAGCTAATCATAAGCCAAAACTTCGCTGGCCCATAAATATAGAGTATTCGGAAATAGAGGGTCAAAAGGCCGTTGTGTTAAGCGATAAATGGGGTATCGCTAGCAAGCCCGCAGCTTTCCCGTCGTCTTTGTTGCCTGTTATCGCGAGGTTTGATGGGGAGAATTCTATAGCCGATATTGCGTTACAGGGGAGGAATTATGGCATTACAGTTGAGTTAGTGACTCAGCTTGTTGAAGCACTCTATCAGTTGCAGTTTTTGGAAGCAGAAGATGTTAGGGTCAAGTGGCGGGAGTTAAAGGAGAAATATAGAACCATTGGCGTTAGGAAAGAGGCCTTAGCGGGGACTATATATCCTCAAGATCCAAAGGTACTGCGCCGTGTATTAGACGATTATATTGCTAGATCGAAAACGACAGTTTTAGATAGTGACTTTTGTAAAAAGGCAATTGGCTTTATAGCTCCACACATAGACTATACCAGAGGTTGGCAAACCTATGGCGCTGGTTTTGCCGCACTTAAGCAGACTGCTAGACCAGATGTTATTTTTTTGTTTGGCACTTCTCATCAGCCCGGGGAGGGCTTTTTTTCTTTAACTGACAAGGACTTTTCTACTCCTCTTGGAATAGTGCCCGTTCACGAGGCAACGCTCGCGACTGTCTTGTCGAAATATGGAAGAGATAGGGCTTTGTGCGATGAAATACTTCACCGCGACGAACACTCTATAGAACTTCAGTTGCCGTTTTTGATGCATTGTTATTCTAATGGTGGATGTCCGCCGATAGTTCCAATTTTAGTTGGGTCGTTTCACGAGTTTTTGCGCGGTGATGGTTTGCCGACTACCTCGAGTGAAGTTGAGGATTTTATAGGCATAGTAGCCGATACTGTCAATAATCTTCGCCGGGAAGGTAAGAAGGTCTTGTTTTATGCGGGGGTTGATTTTGCTCATGTTGGTAGACATTTTGGTGACAGAGAACCTATGGATCGAAAAAGCCTTGCCGAGTTAGAGGCGAGAGATGGGGAACTAATAAGGTCGATTCTATCTGGAAAATCCGCTTCTGTTTTTGCACATGTAGCAAGTGATTTGGATAGGCGAAGAATTTGTGGCTTTCCGTCGCTTTATAGCATGCTATCAATAATGGAATATGCGGGCATCGAAGCAACTGGCGAGTGCATAGAGTATAGGCAGGCTGTCGAAGAAAAAAGCGATTGCACTGTAAGTTTTGCGAGCATATTGCTTAGAGAAAAAACTTGTTAGGCGCAGAAGTACGTGAACTGATGGATTTAGTAGCGCGGCTTGGAAAATTTTTTTGTGTAGTAGAATAACAGCTCGTTACCCATGTGATCGCTAACTCGAAATTCGTATCCCCAGGATTGTTCTTTTATTTCACTTATGTTTTCGAGATTTTCCGCAAATGTGGTTCCGTCTTTATTGAGTTTGATGTATTTTGCTCGCAATAGCTCATTTCTCGAGCGTATTTTTGAGTGAAGTTTTTTGAATCCATTCCTAACCCGTATTATGCCTAGATTAGTGGATCCTTTATGAGTAGATGGCCCCGCTATCTCTTGCTCTGTGCCAGAAAGATTAAAGAATACTTTTCTATTGTCTGGAAGCAGGAAACCATCAGCTTTATCTCCTTCGGCGGTATCGGTTCTATTGTAGATTGGCTTAAAATCAAGAACCTGGATATAGAATCTAATGCTCCTTTCGATATCAGTTGATTGAAATGCGAGGCCTTCTAGATTAATCAAAAATTTATCGTACAAAGTTTTTCGCTGTATAACCTTACCAGAAATTGCCATAGTGGAAATTACTACTGCGGTATATAAGACAAAAAGCAAAAAAGCTTGTGCAATTTTGGGTAGTGTTTTCATGAATTTATTGCATTAATTTGCCAAACAAATATAGTTTATTGGGCACAATGAAATGAACCATTATTGGTATTATCGTTAAATACTAACTGAGTTGCAATGCTATTAATAGAGAATAATAAATGCTGCGTCGTGCAAGTGGCTGAAGTGCGAAGGTGGGGAGTTATAAAGTGATGCGCGCTTTCCCCTCTAAGCTGCTAGTGTTTGTTTCTCTGGTCGGGTTGGCTTGCTCAATTTACCTTTTATTGCATCACATAAATATTAATACTGGCTTACAGCTTGGCAGCTCGTTTTGCGCTATTAGCGAACGCATCAATTGCGATACCGTAGCGATGAGCCAGTATTCATGGTTTCTTGGGATTCCGGTTGCAGGTCTTGGTCTCATCTATTATTGGGCCTTATTTTTGTTTTCATTTTTTTCTAAACCTGAGTGTGATGAAGAGAGAAAGAATTTTGCTGATATTCTATTAGTTGCCTCCTTGTTGGCATTGCTATCAACGCTTGTGATGGCCAGTATCTCGCTCTTTGTTATAAGTAGTATATGTATTTTTTGTGTAGTTCTTTACTTTAATAGCCTAGGGCTTTGTGCAATTACATATGTGGCTAGAGATAAGTCTCGCTCTGTCGTGAGCGGATTAGCAAATGGCTTAAAGCTACTAATCGGGTTTCCGCTCCGTCTATTTAGTGGAGCTCCTCAGACTAGGCGTGCAAGAATTAGAAAGTTGAATTTAAGTGCTTCCTTCTTATTTGTTACCTTGGCAGTTGTAGCTAGTCCTGTTTATTTTAAGAAGGGATCTATTAGGGGAAGGGAGGATGAGGTTTTGAAAAAGGCTGTAATTGCAGGTTGGGAGAATCAGCCTTATCTCGATATAGAAGCGCTTAGTTTTGTTTCGGATGTTATTCCCGATTTTGTAAAAGGGAGTCCTGATGCCAAGGTAACAATTCATGAGTTTAGCGATTTTCAGTGTCCGCACTGCAAGCGAGCTTCTGAGGTTTTAAATAAAGTCTTTGCGAAATACGGCGGTGGTGGAATCAGGATAGTTTTTAAGAATTTTCCATTAGACCAATCTTGTAACCCTAATATAGACAGGCCAATGCACCGCCTAGCATGTCGTCTAGCTAAAATATCTCTTTGCGCGGGCATGCAGAAGAGCGACTTTTTTTGGGAGATGCACGATGCCATATTCTCATTGTGGAACGTATCGGAAGCTGGAGTAGACGAATTGTTGTCAACGAAATCTCGAATTGATAAGGATCGGCTATTAGAATGCGCAAATGGTAAGGATGTGGAGAGCAAGTTGGCAAGCGATATTCGCTTAGGTATGGAGCTAAAAATAGGTGCTACACCAACTATTTACCTAAACGGGAAGCGACTCTTTATGGTCGATGAAAAGACCTTAACTATTTTGATAGATTATATTTTAAAAGATAAATAATGAAGGTTGCATTGTCAGATTTGATTTTAAGCATCGAATAGGCGGCCGATTTCTTTAATCTTAAAGCAAGCTTCGATTATTAAAGCAGATGTTTCGCCAAGATTTAAGTCGAGTTCAAATATCTCCGCGCTAATGCTTGGCGCGCTGTACCGAACTTTACTTGAGCCACTCTGTAGGTTAAACCTCAAGTCAAGTTTTGGAAATAAATGACTAATTTCCATTGCAACTGCAATGAACTGATCTTCTATTTCCTCTTCCATTGCGTTTTCAAAATCATCTATGTTCATTTAAAACCTATTAAAAAAAATGAGAGGAAGTGCTAGTGACTTACAGCCTTTTAGAATAGAATTTTTAGAAAAAGGTTTCAAAATTTATTGTGCATTTTTATGTGGAAAATCGCTGCCTTAAAATCCTTAAAAGCTTTTTTATACGTAGTTGCTCTATTGGCGATGTGGGTTGTAGCAGAAAGGTTTGAGTTGTTGCCTAATGAGTGGATTGATATTGGAAAGTTGATATTGGGTTTATCGTTGTTTATTCTTGGGCTTCCTCTTTCTTTGCTGTTTCGCGTAGATGTGCTGCGTCACTATGGTTTTGCGAACAGCGACCTTGCTGTGTTAACAATTGCTAGTTCCGTCGTATTGCTCAATTTCTTGTTGATAAACGGTCTAAGAGGGTATTTTGGGAAACGCTCTAATAGCGAAAAAACCGACAAGCGAGTAAGCCATCTCGATTAGCGGTTTTAACGACAGCATATCTAAAACTTGGCCTAAGCTGCAATGCTTCGCAATTCGTGTTCTATCTCGCTCGTTAGCCTATCGATAGTTGGTTCCCACTGGTAGGGCTCTAGAGGAGGTATGGGTTCCGAATCTAGCAATGAATGGATACAGTCATCCATTATGATTAGGTCTCTTCTCATTAAATCGTATGCTTCGATCATGGAGACCTTATTGCCAGTCTTTACTAGGTCGTTAGCCTCAGCGATGCGAGTTTCTAGCGAAGAAGTGATCTTTTTTAGCATGCTTAGACAGTCAGCTGCTTTGCGTGGAACTCGCCCGACCGAGGTGAGCATCTCCTCCTCAAAAGTCTTCATGCGATGTCTTGCTCGGCTCAGAAGCTCTTGGGTATCGATAATGCGAGCTGCAATTTCTTGGGCAAATATCTTTTCTGGTTTGCTGCCAATTATTCTCATATGAATAGCGCAAACGGCCGAAAAAACTGCAATGACGCCTAATACTATTGCCGCAGTTGTCTGAAGTTTTGGATCTATTTCCTGCCCCAATGCCCCCCTAATGTCCCCATAAATCACGAACAACATTCCAGCAATAGCTATTAACGCTACTAAGGTGGCGCCGCCATGTTCGCGTAACTGGCTAGAATTATAATTCTGGCTATTGCCCAGGAACCTATAATTGGCCAGATATTCTCGTCTTGTATAAGACCTCTTTTCCATATCTATCTAGCAACCATTATGATAATAACTAAACCTTACAATTACTTACGCTATTTAACGACTTCATCTACCCTAAACTTACACTATTTCATCCGAGCTGTATAATAACCCGGCACGCAATGTGTCAAATAGCCTGTAATAATATCATAAAAATCCACTAAGTTGCTTCAGTTTTTACTATTAGGACTGTAATTTACTATAAATATATCACTTATTTCTTCCTTAAGAAACCTATTGGCAAACTTTCTAAAACATCATTGAAATATCGAATTCTTTTACTGCTTTTCTCCATCCACCGGTTTTTATCCAATGATTTAAATAAGATATGCCTGGATGTCTAGCTTCTAATTGCTTAAACTCGACACCGTGAATGACTCTGCGGCCCCCTACTATTTCTGGCTTTCCCAGTACCGCATGGCACATCTCGTGATAAAGCAAAGGTGGCAAAATATCGCAGTATTTCGTGCTGGCAAGAGCCTTCGCGACGCTAACTTTACGATTTATGTAATTGCAAGAGGCCAAACAGTTTCTATTGCTCCTATTGCTCCAGCCAACTCTGTAGTCTAAGAGCTGATAATTCTCGGGAAAATAAGCCTCTTGCAGCTTTTTCCACAGATCTGGCAACGAGCCGCTCTCAGGTCTGGCAATTATGTCGGGTTTTGTCGGTAATATAGTCCGCAGTGCTTCGAAGAGTTTTTTAAGCTTGGTATACCAATTTGTAGCCTGTGCAATGTCCTTGGCGCTTTTCTGATTGCATGTACGGGTTTTAATAAAGAGCAAGGAATAGCTAAAAATTGCTGTTTCGACCCAATCTGGACAAGTCGAATCAAGAAGATTTGGATATATGTCGATACAGTATGAGCGAGAGGTTTTTTTGGCTGAGGCTTGAACGACGACTGGCTCAATAACGTGTAGCTTAAGCCGAAGGCGAACAAAACTATATGGATGGAAAAAAGTGCGCAGTCTAAGAAATCTCTTTGGGCAAAAGTTAAGAGCGGGTAGCATTGGCATGCTGAGTAGTTAGGAAATCACATACAGCGTTATTGAGTATACGTTATTCAATTGAGTCTAGGTTGAAAAGAATTATTTTTTGAGTCTCTTTAATGTCAAATAATTCCGAAAGCACAGTAGATGTAGAGGAAGATTCACTCCTAGAAAACGACTCGTTTACTGAGGAACAGTATGTCGAGCGCGTCGAACGAGACATAGAGAAAGCTGGTAAGGAATTTAAACGAAAAAGTGCACTTAGCGAAAGTTCACAGCAGGAGCGAAAGAAGCGGTTACAAAGCTGGAACGTGGCTATTGATATTGTTAAGCAGTTTCGTCCAGTTCCTTCATCGGTATGGCGCCTAATTTATCAGGTCTTTGGTCGCGAAAATGGGCTGACAGAGAGCACGCCGCTAAGTTTTCATACGGTTAAGTTATTAATTACCAAAGCGGCACAGGACGAAACGCTTGCCATTAACCATGCTAAACCAGATGGCATAGATATTAAGGCACCGAGCTATAAACTCACCAAGGCGGTGATGGACATTGGAATCGATGTTGCCGCTGCTTGTTGTTATTTGCATGCCATCAGTCGTCGCATCGATTCTTTAGTTGACGAAAGAATATGGCATCCATTAGTGGATGATGCCCTGCTGCGCGCTAAGATTGGACATTTTGTGGGGGGCACGCTTCCGCAATTTGGATATGGCAGAGGAATGCTCGCTGGATTTTCGGGACGGGCTGGGCTGGTCATTCAGATTGCAACTGGCACTAAGAAACAATGTACTCGGGCATTAGAGCACATGGCGAGAGGGGTTCCTATGCGCAATGTATGCTTTAAAATATATGGATGCGATCCACTGGAAGTTGCGGCGATTAGCTTGGTTGCATCCGGTTGCGGCCGCGATTCTGCCTTGGGTATTGCTGGCGCATCCATGAAAAACAACACTGTTGTATCGGATCCTAATCAGTTCCTGTGGCTTGCAGTAACGAGTCTAGTGGAGCATTTGCGGATGGGAACGCCAAGTGAAGTAGATGAGAAATGCTGGAATGCTTTTGGTTATAGCGATAAGCGCCGAAAAGATATCATCGAAACCATTCGAAGGCTTCAGAGAAAAAAACACGGATGGAATTGGATAACGCTGACGCAGTCAGCCATGGAAGTATAGGAACTGCATCGCTAACCTCTCTCAGGCTCACCTACACACCCGCCATTCTTACCTACATGTTTTCCTTACATCAAACGCTCGACTGCTTTTACTACAGAATCGACATTTGGTGCCATCAACTGCTCTAGGTTTTTGGCATATGGATAAGGAATGTCTAGTCCGGATAGCACAAGAACTGGTGCATCTAAATAGTCAAACAGCGTTTCATTAATGCGCTGCGCAATGAAGCTCCCAACACTTGCCTGTGGCCAAGCTTCCTGAACTACCACCGCTCGATTAGTTTTCATTACTGAAGTAGTTATCACTTCTTCATCCAAAGGTCGAAGAGTTCTTAAATCAATAACTTCAGCCGATATCCCATGGCTACTAAGTTGTTCTGCAGCCGACAGGCACGTTGGCACTGTCTTGGACCAACAAAATAGTGTTACATCACTTCCGCTTTGCCTAATCCTGGCAGTGCCAATATCTATTAGGTAGTCGGGATCATCTGGGACTTCTCCTTTTACGGAATACATTGCTTCAGATTCTATAAACACAACGGGGTTGTCATTGCGCACAGCCGATTTTAGCAGGCCCTTAGCATCAGCCGGCGTTGATGGCATTATTACTATTAGGCCTGGAACGTGCACAAAAAAACTTTCCAGGCTTTGTGAATGCTGTGCCGCAAGCTGATGAACGGAGCCCCCAGGACCACGAAAAACGATTGGCAATTTGTATTGCCCAGCAGACATGTAGCGCATTTTTGCCGCTGCGTTAATGACCTGATCGATTCCAATCAACGAAAAATTAAAAGTCATAAACTCAATTATAGGCCGAAGGCCAATCAACGCAGCGCCAACGCCTACTCCCGCAAAGCCATTTTCTGAAATCGGAGTGTCGACAATGCGGCGTTCGCCAAAGCGTTTTAACAAGTCGCGCGATACTTTATAGGCACCATCGTAGTAGCCTACCTCCTCTCCCATTAAAAATACCGATTCGTCGCGCTGCAATTCTTCGGCAAGTGCTTCGTTTAGAGCTTCACGTATACTTAATGTGCGCATAATAGTTAGATTTCACTAAAAAAGAAAAACTACTCGACTCTAGCTAGACGTATGTGTAGTAACCCACCTCTTCCAAGGGTGGCTCGGGAGATTCCTCAGCAAATTTGACTGCGTCGAGTATTTCGTCGTCAACGCTTTGCTCGATATCTGAAAGTTTTGCTGTGAGTTCGGGGAAATTACTTCTAACACGAACTTGCGCTATATTTATCGGGTCGCGCTGTTTCCAAGTGTTTAATTCTTCTTTCGTTCTGTATTTAGCCGGATCTGCCATGGAATGTCCTTTATAGCGATAAGTCTTAAACTCTAGCAAAAATGGTTGGCTCTCACTTCTTACGTAGTCTATAGCCTGGGCGGCAGAGTTGTAACATTCAACTACGTCTGTGCCTTCTACGGTTGCTCGCGCCATAGGGTAACCCAATGCGCGAATAGACGCATCTTCAGTGACAAGCGTTCGCGATAGCGGAGTGCCCATGGCGTAAAGGTTATTTTCAACGACAAATAATACCGGTAGTTTCCACAATGCGGCTAAGCACAATCCCTCGTGAAATGGCCCTATGCTGACTGCGCCGTCTCCCAAAAAACACACCGTGACCGCATCTTCTCCTCTGTATTTTGTCGCAAAGGCTAGCCCAGTAGCAACTGGCACATGCGCTCCTACAATTCCATGTCCCCCGTGAAAATTCTTGTCGGCGGCAAAGAAATGCATGGAGCCACCTCTTCCTCCAGAACAACCAGTTTGCTTGCCGAGCAGCTCGGCCATGCCTTCTCGGGCAGTTCCGCCACGCAGGAGATAGTGAGCATGAGATCTATACGCACTAATCACGTGATCGTGTGATTCTAACTTAGCTATTACACCTGTTCCTACAGCCTCTTGGCCAATGTACAGATGCAAGAAACCACCTATCTTTCTTTCCGTATATGCCTTTTCAGCCGCCTCTTCAAAGCGACGGATTAGCAACATGTTGCGATATAATTGTAACAGTGTAAGTCCATTCATAGGCACTTTCTTATGAGAATATTTAAAGAATAACAAGTGCAGAACGCAAAAGTCAGATAGTGCACAAAAGACATGACACATTGCGAGATTGAAACACTTAAGAAGTGGGCTTTTCTTCATTACCGCTAAGTTCCGAGTCTTGAACCCGGAACGCTAAGTGGGTGCCACAGATCGACAGCAATAGCCATCTATCAATTAAATCCTTTTGCCCTCCGCTCAGGGCGGTACGACAGCTGGATTCAGAGGCGGCTCCCGGTCTTTAAATTATCGGTTCAAACATGAGACTTAAACGATAATGAAGTTTAAAGCCCACTATCATTCTATCGCTATAATTGATCCTTGTCTATGCTTGAGCCATAAAGTAGGGCAGAGTAAGAGAGCGTTAAAAAGTATTGCGATTTATTATTTAAGAAATAGCTTCTGTGAAATTAATTCTTGAGTGCACTAAGGAAAAATATACTACTAGCTATTGATCCTAGTTTGCGTGCTTCGGGTTGGGCCGCGTTTTGTCTGCGGAGTGCCAAGCCGATTTGCGTTGGCGTAGTTTCTGCGCCAGGCCCAGCTGAATTGTTGTCTAAAAGACTAGATGCCTTGCAGTCGAAACTAGAGCAGTTGTTTGATTCTTTGGAGATGGCTAAGGGGGATATATTAGTGTGCGAAGGGCCAGCGCCTCTGGTCTTAAATCCGCTGAGTGCGTTAAAAGTAGAGCGCGTGAGGAGTATGTTTGAAACTATTGCGCGCACGCGAAAAGTAGATGTGCCAGGTCGTTTAAATCCGAGGACTGTCCAAACCGAACTGCTTGGCTTGCGAGGTGCGCAGTTACCTCGTAAGAAAGTAAAGCTTATAGCACGTCAAGTTGCAGAGCGCTTATATGGCGACAATTTGTCTAAACTGTTTTTGAATAATGGTCACGTAAGTAGCAAGCGACAGCTACCACAAGACGTAGTTGACGCTGTATTGGTAGGTGTGTCGGTTCTAGCTAGGATTCAAGTTGCATGTAGCACAGGCATGAAGTTAAATGAATTGTTTGTACCTAAAAACTCGAAAAATATGGCAGAGAATAAGTGCTCGTCACTTGGTTGGTCGGATGCTGAAATTGGCAGGATGTTAAAGAGCCGAAGGCTTGAATAGTTAGGTTGTTTTTAAAATGTGTCACAATTTGCCAAGAGGCTTCGCGCGCTTTTTTTTGTTATTATTGGTTTTTTCCGCAGTAAACTGCATATCGCCATATCTTGCAAACGCAGATAGCGGCGCTAGAACTAATAGACTTCGCATCTGTACGCAAAACCTAAATAATTTTCAAGTTGAGGGGCGAAAGAGGCCGCATAGTTCCGTTGAAAAACACGTGCAATTTCTCCTTCAAAGAATGAAAGAAGCTTCTTGTGATGTAATTGCGGTGCAAGAAGTAGGCGGTGCGACTAAGCGCATAGCCCACTCAAATCTCGAAATATTATCACAAGCTCTTAGTCGCGACACTGATAGGAAGTTTAATTCTTATGTTGGAAAAAGCGATGATGGTTGGATTAGCAATGGCTTTATTGTGGCAGATGACGTCGGTAAATTTTTGGATTTAAAAAGCCTGACGGGGGCGAACTTGCCAAAATTGCAGCCTCTAGGTAGATCTCACCGCTTTATTCGCGGGCCTGTAAAGTTAGCGATGTTGGTTGGGAGCAAAAGGGCAAAAAATTGGAAAAAGTTGGTTTTTTTTAATATGCACTTAAAATCAAAAAGCAATTCTTGGAAAGATCCTACAAAGACAAGTTTTGAAACTTTGAGGATGGAAATGGCAGAAGCTTTGCGCATTGCAGCTGAGAGAGAGGAAGAAAAGGGCGAAGGAGATCGCCAAGTCGTAATCGTGTTAGGCGACAGGAACAGCGATGGCGACAGCGCTTCGGCTGATATACTTGCCGGACGCCTTTTTCTGGCGGATTTTTCAACGCCGTCAAAATGCATGCTGGACTCCCAGTTGCGCTCATCGTGCAGCAATGTGTCTAGGCGTTCTCCTTTTCTAGTTTCGTTGTTTGGGGAGGAAGGGTTTTCACCCAGTATGTTACAGAAGCGGGGAAGTTATATGTATAAGGGAAAGCCATATTGGTTAGACGATATTCTCGTGGCGAAGGATGATTTTAGGTATTTTCAGCGTCCCGATGGAAGTATGGCAATAGGTTTGGAGGGGCAGTTTAATGTTGGCAGCGATCATAAGCTGTTATGGGCGGAGATGGGTTGGTAGCGCAAGAGGGAGTTAATACTTGATATGTGGGTAAGAGCATCGTCTCGTTTAACGGAAAGCACTTGGCAAATTACTACTGCAGTTTCTAGTCATTTGTTTGTGAATGCAGAGAAGAGCGCATTGGTCGATTCGAGCATAGCGGCGATAAGTGCTGAGCTGATTGATGCGGTAAATGAGCACCTTGGGCCGGATAGGGAACTAGACTATATTTTAATTAGCCATGTTCATTTTGATCACGTAGGTAGCTTGGTTGCGCTTAGAGAGGCTTTTCCTTCGGCAAAAATGATTGCTTCTCGACAGAGTGCTAATATTATTTCGGAAGAAGCTGTGAGGACTGAACTCTTTGAGCGGAATCGCGAGGCGTCTAGGGCTTTAGGCAGGAATTTTGATTTTAGTCGCGACATCTGGGATGCGGCATTGGAAGCTGACGAAATTGTTCGCGATGGAGATGTGTTAGAGCTTGGTAACGGTGTAATTGTAAAACTTATTGAGTGTCCTGGTCATACTGTTGATTCCTTAGTGTATTACGTTTATCCCGATGAGGTATTTGCTGGCAGCGAAGCACTGGGCGGATATGCTGGCAAAGGGAAGTATCTGTGGAGTTTTTATTCGAGTTATGAGTCGTATTTAAACAGTATCGAAAGGCTCTCATCTTTGGCTGCAAAAGCCGTTGTCTTTCCTCACAATGGGTCTCTAACTGGAGACATGGCTCGAAGGTATTTTTTTGAGCTTTCGGCGAGTGTGAAAAAATTTGCTGAAGACGTGCGCCAGTCAATTGCCAATGGTGAGGTGAGAGAGGAGATAGTTCAACGATTGTTCGTAGAGTGGAAGGCCCAGGGGATAGCGCCAGATGGCCCGTTCATCCCACCGCTGGAAGAAAATCTTCGTGCAATGGTAAGTCTAATTCTAGAGTCTCCGTAAATAGGTAAATTGCTATGTAGAATGGATGCAAAAAGTGAACAAACCTTTCTCTTAAGGTAAGCCCTTTTGTTATACCGTGTATGTCATTTTTAGATGCTGTTTGCCGAGAATTGTTTTATGGCTTTCAAAAATGGAGGACAAAACGCTTCGCATGAAGGATTATTATTGCATGTTTAAACTTTAAAGACTCTGCCAAATGAATAGCGCAGAGATTTACGTTTCCACTGACATCGAAGCAGATGGCCCCATCCCGGGACAAAATTCTATGCTCAGTTTCGGCTCCGCAGCCTATGAAGCCGACAAGACCTTAGTTGGCACTTTTTCTGCCAACTTGGAGCAGCTCCCCGAGGCAAAAGAAGATCCGCGCACTATGGAGTGGTGGAAGAGTCAAGCCCAAGCTTGGGAAGCTTGCCGCAATGATCTTCAAGCGCCCAAAACGGCTATGGTAAATTATTTGGCCTGGCTAAAGAACCTTCCTGGAAAACCCGTTTTTGTGGGTTATCCTGCTGCCTATGATTTCATGTTTATCTACTGGTATCTAATCCGCTTTACCGGAGAAAGCCCTTTTTCTCATTCCGCTCTCGATATCAAAACCTATGCCATGGCTCTGCTAAAAACCGACTATCGCAAATCGACAAAAAAAAATATGCCGAAACACTGGTTTGATAATTTCAGGCACACGCATAAGGCCTTGGACGATGCGACAGAACAAGGGGCATTGTTTTGCAATATGTTAGCAGAGAACTTAGACATTTCTCTCACTTGATAGCTTGTATAGAGTCCCAAGTGGCAGGGAAAATTTGTAACGCCCTACGGGTCTAATTGTTGGAATAGACTTCTCCCTTGTGCTAAAATTAAAGACTGGCTTCGGACTAAATTTCACAGTTCCCAGGAAGTATCAGCGAGGATGTAGCATGAAGCGGTTACTTGCTTCTAAGAGGGCATTGATGGGTCTTTATTTCGCCCTCGGCTTTATTGCATTCAATCTCGTTGTCCTCGTGGAGGAGGTTCTCTCCCAGACCTCAAGCGCTACTACATGGCAGCAGGTGCCAATAAGAACTAAGGCACAGGAAACTAAGAATCTTCCAGGTGGAGAAGGCTATCAGCAAATTTATAATATGGCTTATGCTCCGTCTAATCCAAATACCATATATTTTGTTGTTGACACATCTCAGGTATGGAAGAGTACTGACAGCGGTGACACTTGGCAAATGAAACACAATGGATTCCTGGCATCTGGTGGATATAGTCTCGCTGTCGATCCAAACGATGAAAATATTGTTCTTGTTTATGGCAATAGAATGTCTAGTGCAGATTTAAGCGGTTCAGCAAAAGGTATCTATAGGACAACAAATGGGGGAAATACATGGTCTCTGGTGCGTTCAGCAGCCATTGGTCATAGTCCTGGTAGTGGGCGTGGAGGAACTAATATTGCCTTTGTAGATAGCAGTAATGTATATGCGGGTTCGCAAGGTGAAGGACTTTTAAAATCAACCAATGGTGGAATCACATGGTCTTCTGTAAATTTAGGAGCAATAAATGGCGATTATATTTACGATGTTAAAATACATCCAGATGATTCGTCTGTTATGTTTGTGACAAGTTTTACAGATAATAAGGTATATAAAATAACTGCCAGTGGGTCTTCTATCACACAAATAGGTGCGGGTTTGTCACAGCGCCCCAGATCGATGGCTATCAGTGGCAATGATAATGGGAATCCTAATGATGATATTATATATGCAGCCGTAGGAACGTACGGCGTGTATAAGTCTACAAACAGCGGCACAAATTTTAGCGCCAGCAATAATGGATTATCAAGCCCAATAAAGGAAGGGGCAAAAGCTATGTATATAACAGTAAGCCCGGCTGACCCTACCTACCTTTATGTAAATTTTGACAAAGCTATCTATTATTATTCACACAATAGCGGAGCTAACTGGTACACGCCAACAAGCATGGATGAGCAGAATGTGGACGGGTGGGTTAGTGGTTCTCTGTCTGGAGATTCTGCTTCCTGGGGGAACTGGTGGGGAGGTCCAGTAGTTGCGCATCCAAGCAATAAAAATATTGCCCTTACGATGGGAGGCCATGACGATGTTAGAAAGACTCTGGATGGGGGAATCAACTGGAGATATTCTAATAGTGGTTACTCCGCTGCAAGAACGGCCGACCGTGCATCATCTTCTAGCATAATTCCTTTTAGGTGGGATATCAGCGATCCAAGCAGAATGGCGATTTTTTATCCTGATGCTGGCCCATTTTTTTCTACAAATGGTGGTACTACTTTTAAAGCATTAAAAATACCATGGTATTTAGGGGCAAAGACGACCCTGGCAGGTGATATTGAACCCGTATCTGGTTCTCAGGTTATTGTTACGGCGGTAGGCGATTGGTATCGCCAAAAGATCGCTGTGACTAGAAATGCAGATGTAGCAAGTCCTTCCTGGACGTTCGTAGAAACAGGCGCTGGTAAGTATTATCCATTTATTGCTTTTAATCCACAAAATACCAACATTATCTATGCAGGTGAGTATAAAAGTAATGATAAAGGATATACATGGTCATTACTCTCCAGGCGAGTAGTTGCCATGTATAAAGGAAATGGAAATATTGTTTATGCTACTCAGACGTCAGGCAGTTATACAATAATTTATAAATCAAACGACGGGGGAATAAATTGGACCAGCCCATATCCACAAATCCCAGCAACTTCTGATGTGGGGCAGATCACAGTCTCTCCAAATAATCCAGACAAACTATATGTAGCAGTATCATCTAGAGGAATATATATAATTAATGGCTCAAATTTATCCTTAAAAAATGATGCCAATGGTCTGTCTAAGGATCGGTTTAATCAAATATCCACTCTATATGTAACGGTAGACCCAAATAATCCTAATGTTCTTTATGCTGGTGCATGGGTGTTTCATTTGGGGAATTCAAACGGAATTTTTCGTTCAACAGATGATGGGAATACATGGACAAACATTACCGGTAATCTTGGCCCTGAATTTAATGTATGGTCTCTGGTTGTTAATCCGCATGATAGTTATATTTATGTTGGGTCTCATGCAGGTACCTGGAAACTCCCGCCGCCGGGGACTAGCAACACCGATGCAATTGCACCTAGTGGCTCCCTAAGTATTAACAATGGCGCTGCTAGCACGAGTTCCTCAAATGTAAACTTAAACCTCTCTGCTACAGATAACGTTGGTGTAACTGCTTATTACGTCGCTAATTCTTCAACGCCACCGCAAGCAAATTCTTCTGGTTGGGTAGGTGTTAGCTCTAGTACCAGTTTTAGCAAGGCGGT
>JADLFC010000152.1 GCA_020845775.1 Deltaproteobacteria bacterium | reverse complement strand
GCGCGAGTCAGTTTGATACTCTTAATGTTCCCAGTGCAGAATATGAAACGAGGCAAGCGACACAGGCGTCGATTATGCCAGTCGCTCCAAACATAAACGCAATCGAGACTAACGCGATTTCCGGGAAAATTGGAGATTATAGAGAGGAAATAAATACGTATCTCGCGCTTGGATACACAGTATCAGCCTCTCCTGAGCTAACATTAGGTGGCGATACACTGGACGCAGTTAGTGTTTGGAGCCATAAACTCGAGAAGACTGGCCTCGACATATGTTACTTATCCGATCCATTAGCTGCATTCCAGTCGCGTTATCGCTTTGAAAAAGGGATCCCTTCGGAGCTAAGCAAACACAGAGAGCTAAAAATACCAAGATATCATGTCGTGTCTCATAAGCTAGAAAACAGCACGAATCGAGGCATTGTTTACGTGTATGACTACCTTAGTTCTAAGGATCCGCTCATACTTGCACAAGAACTTGAACTAACCAATGACAATACTGTAGAGATCGCTCCTCAGGATAAGATTCATTTATTTCGCAATCTACGTGAGGCGATTCATTCTAGACCCGTCAAGATTAGCTCCAGGACGACGGGCCTGAGCGACAATGCACTAGGCGCAAACAGCGATCGCATCGTCAGCGTAATCGAGGGCTCTAAGCTTCCTACAGCTACCCGGAAAGTGTTATCAGATCTTCTAAACGAATATCTTTTTATCGTAGAGGTTAACCCTCCTAACGAGGAGTACGATAAAGGATGTTTCAATCTCGGGAATTCTCCGGATGGTCGTGTGCAGGCAATATTATCGCCAGACACTTTGAGGGATATTGGCTATGGCAAGTTGGTCGCGCATGGCGACGTGAGCAAAATAACTATAGCCAGACTTGAAGATTCTAATGCTCTTCCAGAACCAACGGCCACTCTCGTTAAAGGCGGCCCAGTAGTGACTCATTCGCGAGATAAGTTCGGGAATACGCGCGCAGAGTACTATAGGCCCAGACACGACTTGCCAGGTGGCCTAAAAGTGGAGCACGGTATAAACATTTTTCCGCGCCTGCCGCTTTGCCACAACGATAATGACAACCAACCTCTAGCGATTAACATCGATCTTGCGCCATTTGGCGCGGGTGAGATAAGGGATTTTTTATATGTTAAGCCAATACAGTCGGTCACAACTGTCGGCAATTACACTGTCTACAGCAGAATCCCCATGGAGAGCATTAACCTTGACGAGATCAAGGCTCCACTCGAGGACTTTAGAGATGGTTGCGCAAAAGCCGAGAGGCTTTACGGATTGAGGCCAGGCGAGGTAATTCGGAATTTTTATATTGTCTATGGTAGCGACCCTCAGGCTATTGTTCCATACAGCGCATCCGACACTGTTGTCCTTTACGACGAAATTCTTCGCGATTCAAATATGCGCCCACATCTTGAATTAGTTGGATTTCACGAGGGAAAGCATGCAATAGCAAATAGAGCAACAAACCGATTGCTGTACAGTCACGATTTTGCGAATCTTTTTTACGAGCTTTCCGATCAACGCGGAACCGACAGAGTTGATCTAACACAATATAGCGAAAACCAGTTCATTAATGACTTAAAACAAAGCGAGGCTGGTCATGCACACGACAACCCTGACGAGCTGTATGCAAGCCTTGGCAATATTGTTTTCAATAATCCCGATTTTGAGATGACCGTAGAAAATGGTAGCCTTAGTTTGAAGCATCTAATGGCAATGGGAGATCTTTTAGGTGCCATGAGCAAAAACATTCAAGACGCTGTAAAGTTGCAGTACATCCCACCGACAGCGCCTATCATCGACGAGGTGGAGAGAAAAAAGAGCTTTGTTAATAGCGCTATTGCTAAACGGCAAGCCGACTTAGGCATTAAAGATTGAGAACCGGGTACTAAGTCCTAGAGAACCAACTAGTTGAGATGCCTATTGAGTTCTAAATGCCGCCTACACTCCTAAATATAGTTAACGGGAATTTGAATAATTTTTTCGGTGAGGCGCTCGATTCGCTTGGCGGTGTTTATTACAAATCCTAGTTCTAGCTTCATATCGGAAAGAAAAATTTCTAAAGCGCGCAGGTCTCTCTTGTTAAGCGACGAGGCGAGTTTTATCTCAAAGGGAACTATTCCAAAAGGCCCATCGACGACTAGATCTACCTCGGATTTATCAACCGTTCGATAGTAATGATAATCAATTTGCGTAGCCATGGTCGCTTGAAAACCACGTATGATTTCCTCAATTACAAAACTTTCAAATGAAAAACCAGCTACGGGATGAATCAGCAAATCATTTAAGCTAGCAATTTTTAGAAAATAATGAAGAATACCCTGGTCTCTAAAAAATCCCTTTTTGGCCTTCTGGATTTTTTTTAACGCATTCTTTTCAAAGGAGGTTAAATTCCTCCAAATAAAGGTATGATGAATGACATCTAAATAATCTCGTATGGTCGACGCACTGACTTCTAAAGATCTAGCCATGTCGCTCATATTCAGCTGATGTCCTGAGTACTGCGACAACAATGTTAGAAACCTGCGAAAGTTATGGATTTTTAGATGAGGAAACAGCGATCTAATATCTCTGCCCACATAGTTAACCACGTAATTTTCCATCCACTGATTATAAAATTCATGATTAGTCTCGCTCTCAATTAGCGGCTCAGGAAAACCTCCTTTAAACCAAACTTCCATCATCTGAGCTAAAGAGATAGTGCTCGGCAAATCCAAATAATCTTTTACATCCTTGCTTTTTGCGACAACTCTTTCAAAAAATGGCGAAATGGAAACCTCAAAATATTCCGCCGCCTTAAAAGGCGCCATTTCAATGGTTGCGACTCGCCCCGCAAGACTTTCAGTTAGTCCTGAAACTATTTCAGGAGAGCTAGAACCAGTTAAAATGAAACGCCCCTTATCACTTCTCTTATTATCAATAACCCCTCTTAAGACCTTAAAAAGTTCGGGGTATTGCTGCGCCTCATCAATGATTACCTCCTTATGATTGAGCTCAAAAAATCTAAGCGGATCGCTGCTTAAGAGCTGGTAGTCGTCCGGACTTTCTAAATCGTAATACTTAAAGTTAGGCTGAACCGCTCTAACAAAAGTAGACTTTCCAGATTGCCTTGGCCCAATTACCGCAACAACAGGAAACATTGCTAATAAGGCATTAAATTTATCCTGCAAATATCGTTTCTTACCCATGATATTTACATTATACTCGCAAAAGTCATGGGTTTCAACGACAAAAAAAACGATCTTGGCTTTGGCCAAATACGGCCCTGGAACCGCCAGACTCTCTTAACGCGTGGAATTTGGAGGGCATTATGTTCCCCTTCCATGCCATGCCTAGCGTTTGCTCGTGGGAGATTCTGGGACTGCGG
>JADLFC010000151.1 GCA_020845775.1 Deltaproteobacteria bacterium | reverse complement strand
GAGATTATTCAAGATGCTGCGCAGCACTGCGACCATCTTGTCCATTGACAATGATGAACTGTCCCTTTGATCGTCCCCTGGGGAACAACTTTGATTCTTTTCTTGCTCTCGCTCCACACCATATTTATACCATTTACAAAAATGATTTTTGTAAATGGTATAAACAGCAAGTGCGTAAGCACTTGCCAATAAACAACAAATACCGTTTCCAAAAAGTAAAATATTTAACTTACTTTTTGGAAACGGTATAACTTGAATTTTACCTTCTATCTCCAGTCGGGACTCCAGTTCGCGCTGAACCATTACAAGTTCCTAACATGCGGCATGTGCGTCTATTTGCCGCGATATTGACAATTATCGTCACAGTGGCACACCTCTCCCCTCCACATTCTTACGGAGTTATACCATTTACATAAAGGACTTTTGTAAATTGTATAAACAGCAAGTGCATAAGTACGTGCCAATAAACAATAAATACCGTTTCCAAAAAGTAAAATATTTAACTGCCTTTTTAGAAGCCGTATGGCCTTAAACATAGTAAATTATTGTCAGCGCTGACAAATTTTTTGCATCAGACGAAGTCCGAAGTTCATCTTGATATTTATGTCATCAAGAGTCGGAAATCTTCTGCTGCAAGCTGGCCTCATAACCGAGGAGCAGCTCGGGAAAGCCCAAGAACATGTTCAGCAAAATGGCGGGCTCATAGGCGGCGCTCTGGTAGCTCTCGGCTTTGTTCCAGAAGAAGTCTTAGTTAATACTCTTAGCCAGAAATATGGGTTGCCACTAGTACAAGTCGACAACCAAGAAGTCGACCGCGAAATCATTAGCCTCGTTCCCTTCGAACTGGCTAGCAAGCATATTTTGCTCCCACTAGAACTTAACGGAACCACCTTGACCATAGCTATGGCGGATCCCTCGAATATCCTAGCGGTTAACGACATAAAGTTCATAACCGGTTACGACGTTCAGGCGGTGCTGGCAGCTGAGAGCAACATTAAGGCCAACCTAGAAAAACTTTACGATTCCGCAGTATCTTACGACACCTTATTGGATGACTTGCACGAGCAGCAAGACGTGGAAGTAGTAGGGGCCGACGATGAACCGGATCTCCTGGAACTCGAACGCGCAACCGAAGATGCACCTGTAGTAAAATTGGTCAACGCCATCTTAAGCGATGCCATAAAAAAGGGAGCATCTGATATTCACATAGAGCCATACGAAAAAATATTTCGCGTTCGATTTAGAATTGACGGCGTGCTCTACGAAATAATGAAGCCGCCCTACAAACTAAAAAATGCAATTACCTCTCGAATAAAGATAATGGCCGAACTCGACATCGCCGAACGTCGGCTTCCCCAGGATGGTCGCATAAAGCTAAAACTCGGCAATCGCCGAGAAATGGACTTTCGCGTAAGCGTTCTTCCAGGATTATTTGGCGAAAAAGTAGTATTGAGACTTCTCGACAAAACATCGCTGCAAACTGACATGACTAAGCTCGGATTTAGCAGCAAGCAGATGACGTCATTTCAAGATGCCATATCAAGACCATACGGCATGGTCTTAGTTACTGGCCCAACAGGTTCTGGCAAAACCACAACGCTCTATTCGGCTCTTACGAATTTAAATAAGACTACTACTAACATTTCTACAGCCGAAGATCCGGTGGAATTTAACTTGGCTGGAATAAACCAGGTGCAGATGCACGACGATATAGGTCTTAACTTCGCAGCCGCTTTGCGATCTTTCTTACGACAGGACCCAGACATCATTATGGTGGGCGAAATTAGGGACTACGAAACTGCAGAAATCGCCATTAAAGCCTCTTTGACCGGCCATCTAGTGCTTTCCACGCTTCATACTAATGACGCGCCATCGACTATTAATCGACTTTTAAACATGGGAGTTGAACCATTTCTCGTAGCATCGTCGATAAACATAGTCGTGGCACAGCGATTAGCTAGGCGCATATGCGACAACTGCGTAAAACCATTTGAGGCAAATCCCGAGCTATTAATAAACATCGGCTTATCCCCTGCCGAAGCAAAACATGCAAAAGCACATTACGGTGCTGGCTGCAACAAATGCAGTGGAACCGGCTATAGGGGACGCATCGCACTATATGAAGCTATGATCATGACTGAGGAATTAAGAGAATTTATTTTAAACGGCGCAAGTGCCGCAGAAATCAAGCGCGAATCTATACGCCAGGGAATGGACACCTTGAGGCGCTCAGGACTTAACTGCTTGATAGCTGGAACAACTACCATTGAAGAAGTGCTGCGAGTAACTGCAGCGGATTAACGAGACAAGCAAAATTATGGAGAACTAACGACATGGCTGTTTTTACATGGGAAGGGAAATCCTCCAATGGACAAAAAGTAAATGGCGAGATGGAAGCTGCGAACGTTCAAGCAGTTTTTAATGCGCTTAAACAACAGCGCATTGTGCCAAACGTAAAAAAAATAAAACAAAAAGGCAAAGGCCTCTCTACAGAAATAAACATCCCCGGATTTCAACCAAAAGCCAAGACTAAAGACGTAGTAATATTCACCCGACAGTTTGCCACAATGATCGATGCTGGATTGCCAATCGTCCAAGGCCTAGATGTACTAGCTAAGCAACAGCGAAATCCGGCAATGAAAAAAGCGTTAACCAACATCAAGGAAACCGTGCAAACTGGCGGCACGCTGGCAGAAGCACTTTCAAAACATCCTAAGGTTTTTGACGCGCTTTTCGTTAACATGATAGCTGCCGGCGAAACGGGCGGTATTTTGGACATTATTCTTGAGAGGCTAGCGGACTATCTGGAAAAGGCTGATAAACTAAAGCGTCAGGTAAAAACCGCCATGATTTACCCAGCCGTAGTTCTCAGTGCAGCGGTAATCGTCACGGCAGTCTTGCTCATATTTGTGATCCCAACTTTTGCGGAGCTGTTTAACGATTTTGGTTCCGCATTGCCAGCTCCGACGCGCTTTGTAATAAATCTCTCAAACTTCATGGTGGAGCACGGCATTTTAATTTTTTCGAACATCATACTAGCTATATGGTTATTTCGGCGCTTTGTGAAGACTGAACGCGGACAGCGCATCGTTCATCCAATTGCCCTAAAATTGCCGGTGTTTGGAAACATAGTTCGCAAGGTGGCCGTCGCCCGCTTCACTCGCACTTTTGGAACAATGCTTAGCTCTGGCGTGCCGATCCTAGACGCGCTGTTAATTTGCGGCAAAACTGCTGGCAACAAAGTTGTAGAGCGAGAGGTGGGACTAGTGCGAGTAAACATTAGCGAAGGAAAAAGCATAGCCGAGCCATTGCAAGAATCTGCGGTTTTTCCTCCGATGGTAGTTCAAATGATCGCAGTTGGCGAAAGCACCGGTGCGCTAGATTCCATGCTGCAAAAGATTGCAGATTTTTATGAGGACGAGGTCGATAATGCCGTTGGCGCTATGAAACAACTAATAGAGCCACTAATGATTATGATACTCGGAACGCTAGTCGGTGGACTAGTAATTGCAATGTATCTGCCAATATTTAAGCTAGGTACTGTTATTTAGCTAGCAGAATGAATACGCAACCTACGAGCAAAGCATCTTGCGAATCTTTTACTCGAGCAGCTGAAGATACAGCATCCAAAGCCTTGAGCGATCGCACTAACGCGCCCTCATCGCCACTCAGAACCTTTTCTGCTTCGCCGTCAAAGCTAAAGCGAACCCTAGGCCAACTCATACTTTTTCGCATAACAATTTTGTCCCTGCTGCTTGGGACAAATGCCTGGAATGTGCTGATGAACGAAAGGAGTATACGCGCGCTCTATCCCATGTTTTGGGGCATAGCAATTACCTATGGAATATCCCTAATTAACGCGCTGTGGCTTAAATTTGCAGTAAACGTGAAAAGGCTTGGTTATTGCCAGGCGCTAGCGGATGTGATTCTTGCAACGCTAGTAATGTATGTCACCGGCGGAGCTTCCAGTCCCCTGTTTGTGCTCTATCTGTTTATTATCGTTGGCGCAACCGTATTATTCGGTAGTAGCGGGGCAGTAATTGTTGCTGCTGCATCGGGTCTATTATACGCCTTATTGGCATCGGGTCTAATAGCCCCGCTTGACTTAAACAGTAGCAGCATTTCCGCAGCGGGCATATTGGGGGTCTATACTTCGCTAATCGTAATTGCATTAGCGAGCAGTTATTTAGCCAAACAGCTAGAAGCTGTTTGGCGCATTGCCGATAGACATAAGCAAAATCTGCACGAGCTAAGCAACCAACAGCAGCAATTCTTTAACGATATCTCTGACGGCATTCTCACCATTGATATTCACAGCGCAATCACTAACATTAACAAGGCTGCCTGCGCCATAATGGGGTTAAGCGATATCGATGCTCAGAGTTTGATTGGAAGCAATTTTTCAGATTTCCTAAAGAACCAACACGCTGACAAGAATGAGAAAAGTTTGTTTGAAACAAATATTTCCTCTAATGAGCCAATGGATCTTAACATTAGGCGAAAGACCGATAACAAAGAGTTATGCCTCGACTACACCGTCCGTACCTTGTCTAACAGCCTGGGAAGTGAGAGCGGAAAACTCTTGTGCTTTAGGGACGTAAGCCACATTCGCAGCATGGAGAAACGCCTATCGCTGCACGAACAAATAACCAAGCTACTTGCCGAAACCGATCTCTTTCAAACATCGCAATCGCCTAGCACGAGCCCCATCAATCTCATTGGCGAAAGCAAAGTCATGCAACAAATCATTGCGCTTATCGAAAGAGTTGCGGCAAAAGAAGCCTCCGTTCTCATTACCGGAGAAAGCGGAACCGGAAAAGAGGTCATAGCAAAGGCAGTCCATTCCCAGAGCCCAAGGTGCAATAATCCCTTTGTTGCCATTAACTGCGGGGCAATTCCCGAAACACTAATAGAAAGTGAACTATTTGGCTACAAAAAGGGTGCGTTTACGGGCGCAAACAGCAATCAGTTAGGCCTGTTTAGGCAGGCTGATGGCGGAACTATTTTCTTGGACGAGATTGGAGAGCTCCCATTACAGTTGCAATCGAAACTGCTAAGAGTCCTCCAAGAAAAAACCGTTCGCCCAGTTGGCGATGTCCACGATATTCCCGTAGATGTGCGCATCATTTCCGCGACTAATAAGGACTTAAAAGTGGAAATCGCCAATAAGCGATTTAGGGAGGATCTGTTTTATAGACTAAACGTAGTAAATATTGTCGTGCCACCCTTAAGGAATCGCAAAGAGGATATACCCTTGCTAATGCGATATTTTATCGGTCGATACTCAGATAAAAGCTCTATACTACCAAAGATATCCGCAGAAGCTGCTGGACTTCTGATAAATTACTCCTTCCCAGGAAACGTAAGAGAGCTAGAAAACATAATTGAACGCGCATTAGTGCTAGGTAGCGAGGCGATACTACCAGAACACCTACCGGATGAAGTCAAGCTAAATAGCGGAATTAATAAGGCAAATTCGGCCTTTGCAATCGCAAAAACCCATAACGATGACTATACACGGATATACTCTTTGCCAATTGATCTAGAAAACACCATTGCAGAACTTGAAAAAGTCTATCTACTACGAGCGCTTGAGCAGGCTGGTGGCATAAAAAAACAAGCCGCAAAACTACTTGGCCTAAATTTTAGAGCCTTTCGCTACCGCCTGAAGAAATATGGCATGGGCGACGAAGCAACCCCTTAATCTCGGCAACATAAAGCATCCAGTTGTCGATAAGACGATATAGTTTTACCACTGCGTTAAGAAACGCTGCAATAAGACTATGACAAAATTTGTCAGGGTGTGCACCAAATTGCAATTTTTGATCATCGTAACAAGCGGATTTTGGATTAATAAATTGCTCGTGGAGGTTAAAAACTTTGTCCCATTTTTTTAGAACCCACGGAAATTATAAGAGAAATTGAGAGAATGCAGAAAGTGTCAATGCTTGCAATTCCCAGATCTAGATTTTGGCATTGAGCTTGCTAAGTGTTTGTTTCTAGAAGGCGAGTGAAATCGCCTCAAAAACAACTCCAAGGCAATATCGTTTGATAATTCTTTGGATCGGGAAAGGTGACAGTATAGTAAGTAAGTAAAAATGTGTAAGGAGTCCATTACCATGAGAAATGAAAAAGGTTTTACATTAATTGAGCTATTAGTTGTGGTAGCAATTATTGGAATTCTAGCGGCTATAGCCATACCCCAGTTTGCAGAATACCGCGTAAGGGCATTTAACTCTGCTGCTGTTACGGACATACGAAACAGCGTAACGGCCCAAGAAGCAGCATTTGTCGATAACGAGGAGTATCAAACCTGCGCAGACGCCGCAGCTTGTGAAGGAGTTTTGCCAGGATTTAGCGCAACTCGCGACAGTGCCGGTGTCCCAGCAGTAGTACCTTTTAGCCATACTGCCAAAAATTCCGCAGCTGGCGTTGCTAACGGCGCATTCGACGCAGCAGCTCAACACACAAAAGGAGATACCGCATACGCATATGACAGCCTAACGGGAACTCTCTCATAATAAAACGCTAATTGCTAAAGCAGGAGCTTAACCGACAAAGCTCCTGCTACATTATAACGCTACATCTAAAAAGGGGGTTCATCGAGCCTCCTTTTTTTTAACCCAATCCAATTTCAGTAACATCTAAGAAGTATCTTATATAAACTCGATAAATCAAATATTGCGTAATATTTCTGAAGCTTTGATGCAATATGAGGGAGCAACACAATACAGGAAACTCGCATAGGTCATTAGGGCAAGTTTCTACTACTATCATTTTCGCCTGCCTACTAGTCGTAGCCGCAGTATGTAGCTTGTCTTCGAGAAACGCACTGGCCGCAAGCAAAGCTAGCGAGACAGCAAAACGTGAAAGACCGCCTCTCTATCTTCCCGAAGCACGATACGTCAAGCTAGTTACCCTTGGTTTCAACAACATGGCAAGTGACCTGCTATGGTTTAACACCATTAACTATTTCGGCAAGCAATATAGAGGGAACAAGGACTATAGATGGCTCGCGCACATGTGTGATTTAGTTACATCTCTAAACGTTCAGGCCACACATGCCGTAGAGTTTTGTGCGACCCTGCTTTCCTGGGTGGTAAAGGAACCCGAACGCAGCAATGAACTGTTAACACGTGCGATTATGCACCACGAGCACCTTTGGCGCCTGCACTACCTTAAAGGCTTTAATTACTGGTATTTTTTGGAACAGAAGGACAAGGCTAAAGAGGAGTTCACAATTGCCTCAAAGCTCCCAGACGCTCCGCCATTTTTGGCATCCTTAGCCTCGCGCCTAATGGTAATGGTGGATAGTCCAGATGCTGCAATTGCCTTTTTAAATGACTTAATTGAAAACACTGAAGACAAGGTTGCCAAAGAAGCTTTAACAGAAAAATTGAATTTGGCAATTATTAGTCGCGATATAAAGTTTTTGGAAACAGCGAAGAAAAGATTCGAAGAACGAGAGAAAAAACGCCTTGAGACGCTAGAGGAGCTAGTTACAGCGAACATAATCACAAGAGTTCCCACTGAGCCTCTAACTGGGGAATATTACATAGACGAAACGACTGGCGAAATTCTATCATCATCTAGCAGGAAAGGCCTAACGTTCGCCGGCAAAACGGCAAAGACAGGTGCGTTTCAAAACGAGTTCAGCAGTGCACTTTCGGAGTAAACTATTTGTATGAGCGATGTCATTTTAAGCATAAAAGACTTATCTAAGTCGTTCTATTCTCATTGGACGTTTAGGCCACTAAGGGCAGTAGAAAACGTCTCGCTCGATATACTGCGAGGTGAATCATTCGGGTTCTTGGGACATAACGGCGCGGGAAAAACGACTACCATTAAATGCATTGTTGGACTCATTCGCAAAACCAAGGGCTCAATTGCATTTGACGGCAAAGAGATAGGTGGCGCCGATTGGCGAGAGAAGATTGGATATTTGCCCGAGCAACCTTACTTTTACGATCATCTAACCGTTGGCGAAACATTGACCTTTTTTTCTCAGCTGCATGGATTTGACCGCGCCTATGCAAAAAAAGTCGTAGACGATGTCCTAGCACTAGTTAAGCTTGAAAATCGTCGCAATAGTCCAGTGCGCGCTCTCTCTAAAGGACTACAGCAGCGCTTGGGGTTTGCCCAGGCAATCCTCAATAAGCCAAGACTTTTGATCCTGGACGAACCTTTTTCTGGCCTAGACCCCATTGGTAGGTTAGAAATTAGAAACCTAATTCTCGGCTTAAAAAAGCAAGGGACTACCATCTTCATGTCATCGCACATTCTTTCAGATGTCGAGGATGTTTGCGATAGAGTTTCCATCATGTCAAACGGCGAACTTAAAAAGGTCTTTTCGCTAAGAGAGATACCGGACTTATTCGGCAGAGCCTATGAGCTTAAAATTAGATTATCGCTAAAGGAAAGAAACATGCCGAGCATCTTAAGCGAAATCGGCAAGGTCGAAGACATCGAAGAAACATCGACTGACAGAATCCTTACATATCGCTTTCCGACTTACGAAGTAGCAAGGGCTGCGCTCGATGCACTTAATTCTAAACAAGTAACCATAGAATCTTTTAATTCCCGTGGTCTAAATTTAGAAGAAATTTTCATGAAAATTACTGAGGCAAGTAGATCCAATTCCAGCGAGGATCCACTCGCCCATACTAATAACTTTTCAGAAAAGCAAAAGCAGAACGAACAAATGGTGACACTATGAAAGTCATAGCCATTGCAATAAACACTTTTAAGGAGGCTATACGAAACAAGATTCTATATTCGGTAATTCTGTTCGCGGGTATCCTCATTGCAGTATCTGCCTTGTTTGGTAGCGTAACTATCGGCAGTCAAGTTAATGTAATCAAAGATTTTGGTCTGTTTGCTTTGTCTTTTTTCGGAACAATTATCACTATAATTTGTGGAGTAAGTTTGTTGAGCCGCGAACTCAAGCAAAGGACTATCTACAACATCCTCTCGAAACCAGTCGAGCGTTGGCAATTCATAGCAGGAAAGCATTTAGGATTGTCGCTTACAGTGGCATCACTCGTCAGCATTATGGGGCTAGGCTTAATAGCCTTTGTAGGGTTTTTTGAACACCGAGTTGAACTTCTTTTGTTCGAAGGAGTATTTTTAATCATTCTTGAGGTAATAGTCGTAGCTTCAGTCTCTATCTTTTTTTCGGCACTTGTAGTTACGACGACACTAAGCGGATTATTCACTCTAGCATTTTACATTGCTGGTAGGTCTATCTCTTACTTCAAGTATTTCCTCGAGGAGGGAGAAAATCACAATGCTACGCTTGCACTTATAGTGCGAATATTCGACCTTATTTTGCCGGATCTAAGTCTATTCAATTTTAACGATGCAATTGTATACAGAGAGCCAGTAGCATATGGCGACCTGCTATATGCCGTAGCGTACTGCATGGCCTACTCGCTAGCCGCTTTATCCTTAGCAGTACTGCTTTTTAATCGGCGCGAACTCAATTGACAAATTTGGCTCGTCTTCAGTTTGCGCCCAATTGCTCGCGAATAATCTCGCTAGCAAGTTTTCCTTCGAATTTCCCCTTATAGTCTTTATTTAGCGATGCCATTACTTGGCCTACGGAACTAGCTCCTTGAGCTATCAGCTTGGCAACTAATTCTTTCAACTGCCCCTCTCCAAGCTGCTCACCCAAATACCGCTGAATCAATGCAATTTCAGCCTCGTTCTTCTCCACTAAGTCCCCGCGGTTTGCTTTTTTGGCAAACTCTATTGCATCGCGACGCTTTTTTATTTCCTTCTGCAGAACTCCGATACACTGCTCATCCGTAAGAGCCGTGCGAGTGTCTATTTCTAGTCTTTTTATTTCAGATAAAAGCCCTCTTAAGGTTATGACATCGTCCTTTCTCGAGGCTTTCATTGCAACTTTTATGTCTTCTTGAATTTTTTCTTTCATAAGTTCTTTTTATACACAGGTCTAAAAATTTGACTAGCTTTCAAATAAAGCTATAAATATATATCAGATACGCGGGAGTAATTCAGTGGTAGAATGCAAGCTTCCCAAGCTTGACGTCGCGGGTTCAATCCCCGTCTCCCGCTCCAAATATTACATCTTTTCTGCTCTTTCTACAGAACTCGCAACCTCGAGCATAGCTTCATCACGGCCAGACCACCCAAGCATTTCAGTGCTAACTCCCTCTAGTTGTTTGTAAGTATGAAAAAAATGCTCTACCTCCAGCAAAAAGTGTTTGGGTATATCGCCAATATCCTTAAATTCCGAAAAAAGCGGATCGGCATTTGGTACGCCAAAAATCTTAAAATCGTTATATCCCTTATCTTTCATGCGAAAAATTCCCAAAACCCTCGCCTCTATCAAACAGCCACTAAATGTTGGCTCATTAACCATCACTAATACATCCAGCGGATCGCCATCCTCGGCAAGCGTCTGCGGAATAAAGCCATAGTCGCCGGGATAATGACTAGAAGAATAAAGGTAACGGTCTAGCTTCATTAGGCCAGTTTCCTTATCTACCTCAAACTTATTGCGCCGGCCTTTTGGAATCTCGATAATTGCATTTACTATTCCCGGAATATTCCTACCGTGGGGCACGTTATTAAATACACCAAGATTCATCAATTTTTTACTACACATTTAATTTACCGTTGTTCAATGTATTATTTCATACGCACGAAAGCGAGGGGAATTAGATAATAGGCAAAATATTATCAAACACACAACACTAGGCCATACTATTACAGAAAATTTTCCAGCATATACCATTTACAAAAAGGATTTTTGTAAATGGTATAAACAGCAAGTGCGTAAGCACTTGCCAATAAACAACAAATACCGTTTCCAAAAAGTAAAATATTTAACTTACTTTTTGGAAACGGTATAGT
>JADLFC010000150.1 GCA_020845775.1 Deltaproteobacteria bacterium | reverse complement strand
CTTTTTGTTAACAAAAAAAGAGGGTGCGTTACTCTATGTTTTGCGTAAAATGCGGGGCGGATATTGGCAATGAGCTTGGAACCTGTGCGAGCTGCAAATCGACCAAGGCGGCGGAAGAGAAGGGCCCTGTTCCCCCTGAAGGTGTTAAGGCAAGCGGTGCCGAAGAGAAACAAGCAGCCTCTAATGACAGCGATACTTCGCAGGAGAATGCGCATTCTATAAGCCACGGCCTTAAAATGACATTGCTCGTTCTGGGTGCGCTAATAAGTGCACTTTTAGTTGCCATTCTTGTCATTGCATTTAATAGACAGGGTGGTCAGTTGACGCCGCTCGATGAAGCAAGGTTAAACTCCATTGTTAAGTTATGTGAGGACGTTAGTCGCAAAGAAAGGCTTTTTCTTTCTCTCAACAAACTGCCGGAAATTATGAAGCTAATGAAAAGTTTTGCAGAGGCAGAGATTTGCGATCGCGTAAAAGCTGACTGTGCTAAAAACGTTGACAGTACCAACTGCCGCAATAGCTACCATTCGCTCCTTCAAATGAATGCCATGCTCTACTACTGCCATCTCGGAGACGACATACCGCTTTGCGAAAAATTCACCGCCAAATGTGTTAGCCCCGGCCCCATGAGCGACGAGTGCAAAACGCTTGTATACAATGCACGGTAAAACGGTTTTTATGGGCGCGTAACCCGCGATACAATGTTAAAAATCTTCTGCTACAGCTTCCAAGTAAACTTTACGGCTAATTTCTTCTGTTAAATCCGAAATAGCTTGGCGCTGTTGCCCTCTCGAAAGCTCTCTATCCTCTAGGGAAGCAAGCGAACCAGCCCCAATACCACCCTCTAAAAATTGAGAACTCGACGTAACAACTACGTCGCTAACGCTAGCAATTGACTGCGACGCACTTAGGCGATTATTGCGCCATAAAACTTGACCGTTCCGGCGTTCAAGCTGCGCGCCTATGGTTAACATTATCTCTGCATCTAACTCAATATCAGTAGAACCAGTCACGTTCTTGACGCTAGTGCCCACTGAAAGAACCTTAGCCTCAAGCACGGCATCCGCTAAACTCGCGTCCTCTACAACAGTAACGACCCCATATCGCTCAAATTCCGAGCGCAAGGCTTCGCCGAGTTCTGGCCCTAAACCAGAAACAGTGGTCTCATTTTCTACGGGAGCTATTGCCACCGTGCGAATATCGTCTGGTAAAATCGAGCCACTCCCTTGAAACCTATAGCCACAGCTTACCAAGGCCTCTACACATAATACCAACACTAGAACCAAAAATTTATACATTTTGCCAATCTCGCAAATAAAAGAGCCTAAAACCAACAGCCACCATTGGCCACGCAATGCGCGATTACTTATAGCATAGCTTATACCCAGAAACGAAATTTTGTGGTATATCCACTCCCTCAAAGGTTCCTGTAAAAACAGTTAAAAGTGAAAGTTCTGCATTAAAAACCAAAAACCGGGATGATATTAAAAGTGGCAGGAAAAAGCCCGACAAATAAGATTATTTCAGAATATTCCCCAAAAGAGATAGAAGGCAAGTGGCAGTCTTATTGGCTTACCAATAAGACATTTTCTACGAGTTGTGATTTAAGCAAGCCTAAATACTACATTCTCGACATGTTTCCCTACCCTTCCAGTGCAGGGCTCCACGTAGGACACCCAGAGGGATATACCGCTACCGACATCGTGTCGCGGTACAAGCGGATGCGCGGTTTTAATGTCCTTCACCCCATGGGCTGGGATGCGTTTGGGTTGCCAGCAGAACAGTATGCCATTGAAACTGGCACCCATCCGGCAGACACCACTAGAAGAAATATAGACAACTTTCGCCGGCAGATTCAAGCACTGGGATTTTCATACGACTGGGACAGAGAAGTCGCAACTTGCGATCCCGATTATTATCGCTGGACGCAATGGATCTTTATACAGCTCTACAAGAAAGGCCTAGCGTACATGGACGACGTGCCTGTCAATTGGTGCCCAGCGTTGGGGACTGTGCTTGCCAATGAAGAGATCATAGATGGCAAGAGCGAGCGAGGTGGCCATGACGTAATTCGCAAACCAATGCGCCAATGGGTTTTGAAAATTACCGACTATGCCGAAAGCTTGCTTGCCGGCCTAGATGATCTCGATTGGCCGCAGGGCGTAATAGACATGCAGCGAAACTGGATTGGCCGTAGCGAGGGAGCGCATATCCGTTTTCGAGTTGCGGAGAACGAAGACATTAGTTTTGAGGTGTTCACTACTCGTCCAGACACTTTGTTTGGTGCAACCTATGCGGTTCTTTCGCCCGAACACCCCATAATTACTAGTATTGCGAGCGAGTCACAGCGAGATAAAGTTATTGCGTACGTGGAAGAGGCTAAACAAAAAAGCGACCGCTTGCGCCTTGAAGAAGCTACCAAGAAAACCGGCGTCTTTACTGGCGCTCACGCTACTAACCCGGCAAACGGCAAAAAAATTCCAATCTTTGTGGCTGACTACGTGCTCATGACTTATGGCACTGGTGCCATAATGGCGGTACCTGCACACGATCAACGAGATTGGGAGTTTGCGAGAAAATTCAGCCTTGAATGTATAGAGGTGGTTTCTGGTGGCGACGTGTCTAGTCAAGCATTTGAGGGCGATGGAATCCTTATTAATTCTGGTTTTTTGAATGGCTTAGACGTAGCAAGTGCCAAGCAAAAGATGCTCGCTTGGCTTGAGGCGAATCGATTAGGAGCCCGTACGGTGCGGTACAAACTGCGCGACTGGTTGTTTAGTCGTCAGCGATATTGGGGCGAACCATTCCCCATTATTCATACTGCAGACGGCCCGAAGCTCCTAGACGCTGAGGAATTGCCAATATTGTTACCCGATATTGAGAATTTTAAGCCAACAGCCGAAGGCGAGCCCCCGCTAGCAAGAGCTCCACAGTGGGTAAATACAACCGATCCCCGAACGGGGGAACCTGCCAAAAGAGAGACTAATACAATGCCTCAATGGGCAGGAAGCTGTTGGTATTATCTTCGCTATCTCGATCCCAAGAACGAGGCCGCAGCGTGGAGCAAGGAGGCTGAAAATTACTGGATGCCCGTCGATCTCTATGTGGGAGGCGTAGAGCACGCCGTTTTGCACCTGCTCTATTCTCGGTTTTGGCATCACGTCTTATACGACCTCGGCTTGGTTTCTACAAAAGAGCCCTTTAAGCGCCTGGTAAACCAGGGCATGATCTTGGGCGAAGACAATCAAAAGATGTCAAAGTCCCGCGGCAACGTAGTTAATCCCGACGAGATAATTAACAAATATGGTGCCGATACGCTCCGATTATACGAGATGTTTATGGGGCCGTTAGAGCAGGTAAAACCATGGAATACAAGCTCCGTGAGCGGAATGCGAAAATTCCTTGGTCGCGTTTGGAGACTAGTCGTGAGTGAGGATGGGTGCGATATTCAACGAAACATCTGCCAAAACGGGGTGATCTCTAGCGATTCCGAGGTCAATCGAGGGCTTCACCGCACTATCCAAAAGGTAACTGAGGACATAGAAGACATGCGCTTCCATACAGCTATTGCGGAGTTGATGTCTTTTTTAAACTACCTAGTCAAGCTTAAAGAGATTCCTTTCTTCGTAGTAGAAACCTATGTATTGCTCCTGTCTCCATTTGCGCCTCATATTGCAGAAGAACTGTGGAAACGTCTAGGACATGCTAGCACTTTGGCTTACGAGCCATGGCCTACTTTCAATCCCGAACTAGCCAAGCGGCTCACTGCGACGATTGCCCTGCAGATTAACGGCAAGCTGCGGGATACCATCGAGGTGGATGTAAACAGCTCAAAGGAGGATATTCTTCTAGCTGCAAAGGAGAGTGCAAAAATTATGCACTACCTCCACAATAACGAGATTGCCCGAGAGATCGTAGTTTCCGGTCGATTGGTGAATTTTGTACTTAAAGAATAAAGAAAGGGTCTATTTACCTAAAAGAGACTCAGCATTGCCTTCAAGCGTTGTTTTTTTAAGATTTAAGAGAAGAGCGCCCTATTTTTGTTCAATTCCGCACAGACACTCTCCGTGTCTCTGTTAGAGGGAGGGGCAGGATCGAAAATAGGGTGTTGCGGACATCGCTTCTTGCATAATATAAAAAACTAGTCACATTAGCGCTTCATTCGACCGAGCCTTATGCTACAGGTTGCCTTTATAGGGCCATGTAACTAATGCAGGCCTTAAATTAGAAGCCACGGAAGTATTAACTTATATCCAAGAAAATATGGAGGAGATATGGGCAAGAAAATTTCACGGACAGGGGCAAAGAGAGCTGTTCTTGTTGCGGGTCTGTTAGCATTGTTTCCACTAACAGTTCACGCGACACCTTCTACTCACATTTGGGCGCCATCGGCTGATGTGCAGGCGTTCAATAAATGGCATCTTACGAGCGATTTTTATGTTCCCACTGAACACGATGAGGCAGGCAATAGGCCGGCTACAGTAACGAATTTGGGCCTAACTGTTGGTGTTCTTCCTTTTGAGAAGTTAAACATGGAGCTTGGCTTTGACCATAAATCAGGAACCGGTGTAGACAATTATCCAATGTACTTCAACGCGAAGGTGGGTGTTCCCGAGGGGGCGTTTGGAGAGTTGTTTCCAAAGTTAGCGGTTGGTATCTATGACCTGGGAACTAAGAGCGATAAGACAGATTTTAATGTATTTTATGGCAAACTTGGGAAAACGATATCTGCTGGCGATTTTTCTCTTGGAACCTTCTCGGTTGGATATTTTCAGGGAGATTCGGATCTTCTTCTCGATGGCGATGGCGAGGAGGACAATGACGGCCTGCTAGCGTGCTGGGAAAGAACGGTTACTGAGATCTCTGACAAACTATGGGTGGCGGTCGACTATCAGGGAAGCGAAAGTGCCTATGGAACGCTTAATTTTGGTTTTTCCTGGAAGTTCGCTGATAATACCTCGGTTATTTTCGGCTATGATATCTTCAACAATGATAATTTAGCTGATATGTACACGGCTCAAGTAGATATCGACTTTTAGTCAGCTAAAGGGATGTAGAATCTTCTCTTGACTGAGTGGTGTTATTTGGCTCTGTCCGCATAACTTCGATAAGCGATTAAGGGTTTGTCACTCCGCGTAGCCCATTAGCCAAAATGTCAAATCGCATTGGCTAATGGGCTTTTTTGTTATGTTGTGTTATAATTAAAATAGTTAAAGGACGAAAATAATTAGCCACAATCAGGCAAAAATAAAGCATGAGGCGTGTTTTATGTATACGATACTAGACATTTTAAAACACAAGAGGCGAACTGGTTTACTGACTATCTCGCCGGAGGATACCGTTTTTAATGCGATAAAGGTGATGGCGGAACACCACATTGGTGCGTTGTTAGTCATGGAGGAAGGGCGCATCCGAGGAATAATAACTGAGCGCGATTACGCAAGAAAGGTCATTTTAGAAAACCGTTCCTCTCGTACTACTAGCGTCTCACAGATTATGTCAACGCGCGTTTTGTATATAGAGCCAGAGGACAATGCAGAAGCATGTATGGCATTGATGATTCAACAGCAAATCCGCTATTTCCCGGTGCTTTCAAACGGCGAAGTGGTGGGAATTATTTCAATTGGCGATTTAGCGCGTGCAATACTTTCTTTTCACGAATTCGTAATAGATCAACTTACGGATTACATTACGCAGGCGGCAACTGCTGGCGAGGTAGCACATGCTCATCCGGAAAGGTTGCCGGCAAAGTTGCGCATTATTCAGAATTAGAATTGGAGTTGCTCTACTACGCGTCCCTATCAGGGCTTACTAATCAATCGGAAGTGCGATGCAAAAGGTTGCACCCTCTCCCGGCGCGCTATTCGCCACTATAGAACCGCGATGGCGCTTGATGATTTTAAAAACAGTTGAAAGCCCAATTCCAGTTCCGTCAAATTGACTCTTTGATACCAAGCGCTTAAACGGCTTAAATATGCTCTCGGCATACTTCCCCTCAAACCCTATGCCATTGTCGCTAACGGTTATTTTGCACAGTGGGCCTGATATATCCAGCAGAGACGAATCATGACATATCTCGGACACAACAGAGATATGTGGCCTAACGCTCTCCTTGCGATATTTTAGGGCATTGGAGATTAGATTGAGAAACACCAAATAAATTTGATCCTCCTCCCCATAGACGTCGCTTTTAATATCCAAATTAATCACAGCGTTGGCTTCATTGATATTTTCTCGCACGTCGTCAATAACTCTCTGTAATACTCCTTCTAATTTCACTGTAGCGAAGGCAGGAGGTTTGGCATTTAGAACTGCGTATTCTCGCAAACCGTCAAGCATTCGAGAAAGGCTAGAGCAGGAATTCTGCGCCTTTTTTAAATACTCTTTACTCTGTGCACCAATACTGTCCCCCTCATCCTCTAAAACGTTGTCGATATACGAGCCAATATGGCGTAGCGGCGCTTTTAAATCGTGGGAAACGATTAGCGCAAACTCCTCAAGTTCGCGATTTGATCTAACCAGCTCGCGCTTGGCAGATTCTAAGGAAAACTGCTGACTAAAGAGCTTTAAAAAGACTCTTACCTTTGACCTAACGATGTTTTCATCTAACGGCTTCAACAAGTAATCAACTGCCCCAGATTCGTATCCCCGACTAACAAACCCAGCGGTCGTGTTTAATGCTGTTACGAATACTATTGGCACACAAGAAGTTTTTGGATTATCAAGTATGAGAGAAGCCGTCTCAAACCCATCCATCTCGGGCATTTGCACATCCATCAAGACAACCGCAAACCTATCCTCCAATAGGCGTGCCAAAGCCTCCTCCCCGGAACCTGCCTCAACAATATGAACGCCAAGAGGCTCCAATATCCGCCGCATCACATACAGATTTTCGGGAGTATCATCTACAACTAATATTCTAGGTGTCATCTCTCTCATGTTTCGCTCTCATCTGCTATTGAACCTACCGTCGTCGCATTAAGAGCTTCACTAAAATACTCTAGCAGCTCATCAACCATTATCGGTGGCGCCATGCAGGTAACTGCAAACGACGAACATATCTCTTCACTGTCGGAGTTAAACGCCGCCTCATGGCTAATTCCTACAATAGGTATGGAACCGTAGTCCCGTATTTGTCGGATGCGCTTCATCAGATCCTGCCCATCAGCCGTCGCTAGAGAAGTATCTAATAATATCAACTCGAATACATTCTCCTTGACCAATTTTTCAAGCGCCATTTCGCCACTACTTGCCATACTGACATCTAGGCCAGCCCTGGCTAGTTCTCTCGACAACACAAAAGCATTTCGCATATCGTTATCGACGATTAGTACTCTTCTATCTCGTAACTCCTTCCATTTGTCATGCTGCCGAGAGACAGCTAAACCGCTGCTCACATTGCGCTCAGCAGCGAGTAGGTCATCGCCGCTAGAAATCGCATTGCTAGAAAGATACCTGCTATCACTACTAATAATGGCGCTTGCCGCTACTGGCAAATAGAGCGCAAACGTGCTGCCACGCCCCTTAATGCTGCTCACTCTCACCTCTCCGCCTAAGAGAGCCGCTAGTTCGCGCGAAATGCTAAGCCCCAGTCCGGTTCCGCCATACCTGCGACTGATCGAACCATCTTCTTGCTGGAATGCCTCAAATATTACATCCTGTTTATCCGCTGAAATTCCAATTCCAGTATCGCTAACCGCGATAGCAATCGCACTTACTGGCACCTCTTCTCCATTAAATAAGAACTTACCCCCTTCAGGTAAGCCGAAGGACACGGTAACCGTTCCTTTTTCGGTAAACTTGAAGGCGTTAGAAACAAAATTGATTAGTATCTGCTCGAGCCGCTTGCCATCGGTTTGAATCGTGGCGGGCGCATCTGATGCGACCTCGACTGAATAACTTAATCCTTTCTCCTCGGCCACACCCCTAAATAATTCCTGCAGGTAAGCAGCGCAATCGACGATTCTTACAGTCGTGATATTTAAAGCCAACACTCCGGCCTCAACCTTAGAAAGATCCAAAATATCGTTAATGAGGGCGAGTAGCGATTTTCCAGCGCGATAAATAATGTTCGCATCTTCGAGCTGCCCCGGAGTCAGATTCTTATCCTTGTTTTGCACGAGCTGGGAGGATAACAGCAAAAGGCTATTTAACGGAGTTCTAAGCTCATGCGACATATTAGCCAAAAATTCGCTCTTGTATCTGCTTGCCCTCGCTAAAGCATTAGCCTTCTCCTCTAGTTCAAGTCTGGTGGCTTCCAATAAATCTCTCTGTTTGCTTAATACCTCTTGATTTTTCACGAGCTCTGCATTGGAGGCCATTAGCTCTTCTCCCTGGCGCTTTAACTCGTCCTCAGATTGTTGCAGACGCAGGGTCTTTTCCTCTAGTCTCGCGTTAGATCGCTCTAAGACACTTCGACTGCGGGACGCCATGAGCGCCATAGCTATTGGCTCAGACACTAGCCTAAACAAGTCGAGTGCCTCATCGCTTATTGGCTTTAAGGATCCAATCTCCAGTACGCCGCGAACGGCACCATCAGTAAATAATGGAAAAATCACAATATTCCTAGGGGCGCGCTGGCCCGCTCCTGAGAAAATCTGAAAGTAGTCCTCCGGTATGTCATCCAGAACAATCGCTTCATTAGTTAGAGCGGCCTGTCCAATTAAGCCACTTCCAATTCGAAATCTCTCTCTAACCATGTCCTGACGCTTGCAGGCATAGCCTCCTAAAAAGGAGAGAGTTTTCGGAGAATCGACAAAGTAGAGCACCCCTATTTGTCCACCGATATAGGTAGTCATCTGGCCAATTATATTGCGCGCCAAAAGGGGGAGTTCCTGAACATTTCTCATAGTCTCTAATATTTTTGCCTGTCCGGTTTTAATCCACCTTTCCTTTTCGTCGTTATTCCGGGCCGTTCTCAGCGACTCGACCATCGACTCAATCGACCGCGATAACTGCCCAATTTCGTCGTTTGTCACCTGTATAGAAATATCGCGCGACAAATCGCCTTCGGCAATTCGCTTTGCCACCTCCGCGGTAGCTTTAATGGGCTGAATTATAAGTGATGAAACCCAAAGCAATAGCATGATAGTTAGGGCTGCTCCGATTATTATGCTAGACAATGTCCTTTGCTCGACGCCTTTAGCCTCAATAATCAATCGCTCGGCACTGCTAAGAATGTCTTTAGTGACGTCAGTTTCTAGTTCCTTAAGCAGGTCAATGCGCGTCGTAGATACGTCGAACCACTCATCTTGAGAGGCGCGAGAAAATGGCTCCTTTGCTAGACTGCTAATGGCATCTGTCATTAGGGCATCATCGACCGCAAGCATGGCGTAGAGACCTTTTACGTCTTGCTCGGATTCAATGAGGTTCTTTGCCTTAGCAACATTGGTTTTGTAGTTGTCCATCGCATCCTGAATCAGGCGCAAGGAACTCTTCTGATTTTGGCTTAAGCCATCGCTTGCGAGTAAAGTCACCAGCATTGCGCGAATGCCTTCGTAGGATTGTTGAAAGGCCTCGGCGGACTTCTCATCATGCTGGGATATGTAGCTTTTAAAGTGATCTACAAGCCCATCGTATCCTTGATTTCCCAAAAGCCTTCCGTAAATCTGCCGAAGTGTTTCGCCGTGATATATGCCATTTCGAATTTTCTGTACTTTCGCCCAGGTGAAGTCGCTTTCGATTTTTCGATACAAGGCAAACAGGTCAGGCGAAAGCCCGTGGCTAAGGCGCTCGAATGCCGCCACCTGCTGATTTTCTAGTTCTGCGATCTTTCGAATTTCCTCAAGCCCTACAGCATTGCGCGAAAGCACTCCTGTAATCAACGCTCGCTCCTGAGCAGCGCTTTCCTTGCCTACAACCAGGGAATTATAGGACACTAACTTGGTATTGAGACTGGTGCGAGGAGAATACTGGGCAAAATACCGGATAGTGTCAACTAGTCGTGTGTTTAAATTGCCAAAGTAGTTTATTACAACTTGCTCGTCCTGATGACGCCGCTTGTCGACAACAGCTCGAATACTGACGAGAGCTTGGATATTGGAGAAGGATTTTTGAAATTCCTTTTTTAGTTTTTCCGAGACAATTTCGTCAGATATACTCAAAAAATACTTTTCTAGTAGGTAGCGATTTTCGTCTACTACACCTCTTTGCTCGGACAAGGCCAAATTATAACGGTTGCTACTTGAAGTCATGTAGCCAACACTCATCGCCCGCTCCAGTTGCGTTTCGTGAACGAGATTGCCTACGTAAATCGACAAATTAACCAAATGAACCAGCGAGGCCGACTCCTGCGACGTAGCTCTAGTCTCTGAAACTCGAGCTGCGCCAAAATGAAAGAAGCCCACCATTGGTATTATCACCAATAGGACTAGCTTGTGGCGAATCTTTACGTTGCCAAACCAACCCATACGGAAAAATCCGAAAACGCGTTGCTACAATATTGCCGCAGGTACATTATCAATACCGACAGGATCCCCGGAGATCACATTGCTGTGCCAATATTATTGATGCTAATACGCGGTTAAGGGATTTTTTTGGCGCATTTGAAGACGAGTAGCAAAACCTACTAAGTAGTACTAGAGTTTTATAACCATGAACATTCATTAATAAAACTAAGCATTTAAGGTTGTGGCTATAGTCTTCAACCGATTCCCTATGGAAAGATCGTCGCCAAAAGCGCAAGCGCGAACATGCGAAGTGATGGTGTCCACATGATCGATCGCTTGCCAAGAGCAAAGTGCCAGGCGGCAACTAGGATGGCTAAATTGGAAATTATAAAAAACAACGGAATCTTACAAAACATCTCCTTTCTTAAGTGTTCGCTAAAATAGCCCCCTGCTGCAAGCAGAAGTGTTCCAAGGCTAAACATCAATATAGACATATAAAACATTGAACTAAACGAAAGAATCAGTAGGCAAAAGGCCGCAAGGATCACAAAGAACGGAACTAGCCAGCGACAGAGTTTATGGCTAAATACTTGCCAAGAAAATGCTCCGTAGACAAAGACATTTAAGACCTCTTTACAACTATGAAGCGTGGTCATCCCTCTAAGAATCGTCCTCACCTTTCTTCTAAATTCTTCGGCCGGATTAGTAGTGCTCTTATAAGAACACAGGACGTCACCGGCCAACACGCCGCGAAATCCATTTTTAACCACGCTTAGCAATACGGAAAAATCGCTAGGAATATCCCTGCGAAAATCCCTACATAAGTTTCTCCTAACTGCAAAACACGACCCACTTAAGCCCACTAAAGAATAAAAACTCGACTCGAGCTCCCTTACCCACATCTCATAGCGAACATAAGCCCCCTCTCCAATCCCAGCTCCAAAATCCACCTCATCCAAACTACTGATAGCCCCTATTCCTGGGTCGGCAAAATACTTAACTAAATTCTTAAGCGCATCACTTCGCAACGTCGTCTTAGCATCGGTAAACACCAAAATGTCTCCACGCGACGCATCTACTGCAAGCGCCTGAACATGCTCCTTGCCACGCCTCTCAGTAGCCCTTACTAGCTCAACCTTCCTCGCAGCATGCAACCTAACGATACTATCTGTCTTATCCTCAGAACAATCCGATGCGACAATCACTTGCAGCTCAGGCGCGCTCTCAACCGTTTTCCCCTCGCCCCATAACAGACCTAAAGTATTTTCTAGCTTCTCGGCGATCACCTGCTCTTCATTGCGAGCTGCAATGACAATTGTAACAGTCGGATTAAAGGAAGCTAAAACACCGGACGAAATCCTTCTCTTAGTGTTGACCAACAACAAGAGCAGCAAGGGATAGCCAAAATAGGCATAAAACACCATAAATACGGATAAGACAAAAATTAACTCAAGCATTTTACCCACACTCATTGATAATTCTACAGCCCTTCTCTATGTCGGATTCCCGTACATAGGCGTGCACTGGCAAAGTAAACAGCCTATGCGCCACATCCCTCGCAACGTCGCACTTCTCACTCACCAAATGCGGCCTAAGGCCTGCAAAATCCGCTAACACCTTGTCGTACGAAAAGCTTGCCCCCAAACCTGCACTCGATAGCTGCATCACCACTTCCTGCCTAACTTGAGCACTAGCACACAGAACCGGATATCTATTTGGCACAACATCGCCGTTCTCAAGAGACGAATGCCTATTAAGAATCGGCTGGACATAAGCTGCTTGCGAAATCCCTTTGCCCCACAATAGGGCATTTGTCGTTCTGTTACTTTTAATGGCGTCTAAAAACTCGTCCTGCGCCAAAGCCGCTAAGGCGCTTACCAGCGCCATCTCGCGGCAAATTACTCCTTTGCTAAAAGTAGTTTCTCCTAAATGCGAATACGGCAAGTACTCGGTTAAGCCATACAGCGACGGTCGCTCTAATAACCAATAGGAAAACGATAACATTAGCCCTAATACTTCCGTCACATTTCGTCGCAAACTGCCGCAAACTACCCTCTCCTCATCTTCAATTAAACGCCTAAGTTGTCTAAGCCCTTCATTCTCCTCAGCCTTTCTCGAAAAGAAAACCGCCCCACCACCTAAACATGAATACGCTTTGCCGCGACCAAAACTCATGACGCCAATCGTATTTGGACGACAGCCGACATAGAAACTCCCATCCCTACTCAAGAACGACTGACATGCGTCATCTATTATAAAAAAATCATGCGCCTCTTGGCGCTCCGCCCACAACGCTAGTTTATCAACCATTCCATATAGATTGGACAACACTACTGCTGCAAATGAACCGCACTGGGAATCTGAAACCGAAGCTCCGTTCAAATCCAAGGTTCCCTCTAAAATATCGACGGGGAACACCTTAAAACCCGCACATACCGCTGCCGCAGCAATCTCTGGGCATGTATAAGCACTTATAGCCACTACCTTTTTGTCGCTCAGTCTTCTAATGTTTTTAAATATTCGATAGAGACTTTCCTTTCCACTGCCAAAGAATTTAAGCGATTCTGCCCCTTGGCGAGCACTTAGCTCTTTTGCCAAAACATCAAAAACTGCTAGTCTAAGGCACTTATGAGCCGACGAATGCCGCAGAGAGCATCGCACTCTTTGCCAGGTTTTAAACATCCGCGCCGGTGAAACAAAGTTGCCACTGGGAGCAATGGATCTCTTTATGAAACTCTCTAGCGAGTTTTTTTTGCAGAACAAAGTCATGGGCAAGACAAATAAGGGCTGTTTAGGTAAAACGTGTTAAATGCTATCTCAGTTGACGTGGAAGAATACTTCCACGTAACAAATTTCTCTTCGCACATAAGTCGTAGCGACTGGCCGTTGTGCACCTCGAGACTTGAGGAGTCTGTATCTAAAACCCTAGATTTGTTTTCGATGAGCAACACAATTGGCAGCTTCTTTATACTTGGACTAGTGGCAGAGCTAAAACCAGCGATAGTAAAAACTATAAGTAACGCTGGCCATGAAATTGCCTCGCATGGCCATGAACATTATTTGGCCTACGAACAGACGCCTGCCGCTTTTAGAAACGATATTACGCATAGCAAGAAATTGCTAGAGGATATTTGTGGTCGCGAGGTTATTGGCTATAGAGCTCCGAGCTTCTCGATTACCGAAAAAAATCCATGGGCACACGAAATCATAGTAGAAGCTGGCTACCGTTACGATTCTAGCGTCTTTCCTACCTGGCATCCGCGATACAATAATCTCGATAAAGATCGCTTTCCCACAATAATAGGCACTCCTGCGGGCAAGCTAGTACTTTGTCCTCTGGCAACAGCCGAGGTCAAAGTATTTAACCGAACACTTAGGATTCCCTTGGCAGGCGGTGCGTATTGGCGACACCTTCCGCTTAAATTCATTAGCTACTTTCTCCAAAGAATTAATCAAGTTGAGAAAATGCCCTTTACCTGCTACTTTCATCCCTGGGAGTTAGATGATGAACAGCCGGTTGTTGAGGGTGTTTCGTATTTGACTAAAGTGCGACATTACGGGGGAATTAGGACTTTGAACAAGAAGATCGGCCATTTGTTGACTACCTTTGAGTTTGCGCCCATTCGTTCAGTGTTGCAACAGGCGTTTGCTAGCGAACATATATCGTTAGAATTGTAACTTTTTTTATGTGCTCTACTGATGTCCATCCGGGTTGACATTGCTACCGACAACGACGAGCCTGAGTGGAACCGCTTTCTTGACAAGGTAGACAGCGTTCATCACGCACATTGCTGGGAATGGCGCAGCATCCTTGCAAAAACATTTTCGCACGCACCGTACTATCTAATAGCAAGGGATGTTTCCTCTATTACATCCACCGCTAGTGCCAGCGGCCAAGTTGTTGGAATATTGCCGCTTAGTTTTGTTAGGAGCGTTCTTTTCGGCAAGGCGCTAATTTCCTTACCATACTTAAATGCCGGCGGCATTTTGGCATTTAATAGAGAGGCGTTTTTGGCCTTGAGCGACAAGGCTGTAGAGCTAGTTAAAGAATTGGGAGCCAAATATTTAGAACTTCGACATAGAGGAGCGAATGATTGCCTAAAAGATACATGCGGTTATTACGAAAAGAGCCACAAGGTAGCGATGACCTTAAATCTCTGTCCAGATCCAGAAGACCTCTTTCAGGCTTTTGATACCAAGCTGCGAAACCGCATTCGCCGACCCTTAAAACTTGGAATGTATGCAGAGTCGACTAGCACTTCGTCAAATCGATTAGACTTGCTCGAAGACTTCTACTCAGTCTTTTCACAAAACATGCGCGACTTAGGCACACCGGTATACCCCAAATCGTTGTTTTACAATTCTATGAAGTTCTTTGGATCCAAAGCTCGCTGTATCGTCATCAAGCAAGAAAACAAGCCTCTCGCAGCAGCCATTACTATCGGTCACCAACGCGCCGTAGAAATCCCTTGGGCATCCTCACTTAGAATGGCAAACAAACTCTCCCCTAATATGCTGCTCTACTGGCAAGTAATTAAAACTGCCTGCGAAGACGGCTACAAAATCTTTGATTTCGGGCGCTGTTCGCCAGATTCGGGCACTTATCACTTTAAAGCACAATGGGGCGCGACGCCGCTACCTCTACATTGGTATATAAAACAAAATGGCGGCTCGATTCCCGACGTCAGCCCTACAAATCCAAAATTTAGCCCTCTAGTAAAGTGCTGGCAAATGCTCCCTCTAAGCATAGCAAATACTTTTGGACCCTGGCTTTCTAGGAGCTTGCCATGATGGTAACTACATCCTCAACCGTGGCATCATGTGTCGGCCTCGGAAATAGCTTTTGAACGATCTCGGCGTTCCTTTTTTTTTTCGGAGGGGACATCTTTTTGCTTTTTTGGCATGTCAAATAAATAGCATTAGTATTTAAGTAGTTGCGCTCACGATCGATATTAGCACGTTTTCTATGTCACATTCTCTCGAGATCTAACCATACCTAGTTTGTTTGG
>JADLFC010000149.1 GCA_020845775.1 Deltaproteobacteria bacterium | reverse complement strand
AGGCATCTGCGCTCAAATCGCATTGAGCCAAAACAAATGCCAAAAACCTTCAAAACTTCCTCATATCTCTTTTCCCGCGCCGCCCTACGGCATGGAAAAAGAAACGAGCCTTTTACTTACTTCTAAGCAACTATATATGGTGTTTTATTAAAGAACCACAAAAAAGGAGCTTATACACTATCGTGAGAATTATGACTACTTAGCACCAGCCTTTTTAGCTGTTGCGGCTCCGGCTGAGGCTTTTATGATTACTTTGCCGTCGCGCATGACAATTTTGTATTGCAATTTAGTGGCTCCGTGCTGGGCTTTTAGTTGCTTAGCCTTGTCAATAAGCGTCTTTTTAAAGGCCTCGTAATCGACATTTTTAGAGTTTTGACCGACCTTCGCCAGAGCGTTTTCGTAGCAGGTAAAAAGCTGGCGAATTTGCTTCTCGGCCGCTCCCTTTTTGGTTGCGGCTAGTTTATCCTCCTCCGCAAAGCGCTCCCGCATGCACATTTTAAATTTATCTTTTACGTAAGTTCCCTCCTCCTTTTGCTTGCAGACGCGCTCCCAATAAGTTGCATATGTCTGATATTTCTGAATTACTTGCCTAAGGCGAAAGCGATTGGCAGAATTTTTAAATGGAGCTTTTAATAAGTGCCTAATGGTTTTTTTTATGTCTTTCTGATACTTTGCCGCCGGAAGTGGAATGATATCTACAAAATATTGCTCGTATAGCACTCTCAACTCGTTGATGCTTGCCTCAAGGCGATCTAGTTTTTGGTCAAACTCTCGCCTCGCAACATTTTGTACTCTATTTTTTAGCATGCTCTTGAAAAAATTTTTAAGGAACTTAATATCTTATCGACGAGCTCTTTAGTTAAATTAACAGGGAAAAACAGATTATAAGGGGCTAGCGGAAAACTACCGTCCCCGAATCACACACTCAAGTGCTTGATTTTTTGTAAAAGGAAAATATTTTTGAGCGTTTTTAGATAGTTAACCTATGGATTGTGCACGACGGGATTTGCAAATAATTGTTCTAGCTGCCGGCCAAGGGAAGCGCATGAAGTCTAAGCTTCCTAAGGTTTTGCATCGTTTATGTGGTCAAACCTTGATAGAGCGGGTTATTAGAGCGGCTTCTGGCCTTAATCCTAAGAGAATAGTCCTGGTAATTGGGCATTCAAAGGAACTAGTTCTCAATGAACTAAATTCTTGGCGATCGCGCCCAGATTTTAAGAACATAGAGTTCAAAACTGCGATACAGGACGAGCAGCTAGGAACTGGCCACGCTGTGCAAATGGCGTTTCCAGAGCTAGATGAAAATATTTCTAAGCTTTTAATTGTTCCTGGGGATTCGCCCTTGATTAAGACTTCTACACTAGAGCCACTAGTCACTGCTGCTTGTGCCGCTTCTGCGCCAGACCTCCTAATCCTCACAACGAAACCCACTAATCCGCATGGTTTAGGGCGCATAGTTAGAAATAAGGATGGAAGCATTAAGAAAATAGTAGAGGAGCTAGACTGTGATAGCGAGGAACAAAAAATAACTGAGGTAAATACTTCTATCTATGCTGGGAAGACGGTCTTCTTTAAATCCATGCTCGATAAACTAGGTAGCGATAATGCTCAGAAGGAAATTTATTTAACCGACATCGTCGAGGTAGGATTAAATAATGGCAGTAAAGTAGAAGGAATAACTACGCAGTTCCAACATGAGGTAGCTGGTGCTAACAGCCGCGAGGAGCTTTCTATGCTCGAAAAAATCAGACGAGCCGAAATTAATCGCGCTCATATGCTTGCGGGAGTTAGTTTTCAAGATCCAGATGCAGCGTATATAGATGAAGGTGTAAAACTAGGCTTGGATAGCTACATCGGCGCTGGAGTTTCGCTAAAAGGGACTTGCGAAATCGGCTGCGGAGTTTCAATTGATGAACACAGTACCATAATAAATTCTTCTATTGGAGATAATGTCCACATAAAACACGCTTCGCACATAGAAGCTGCAAACATCGGCAATGGCTGTCAAATTGGCCCATTTGCTCGCCTTAGACCGGACTCCGTGCTCGAAGCTGACGTCAGAATAGGCAATTTTGTCGAAACCAAAAAAGTGCACATTCAAAGAGATGCTAAAGTAAACCATCTCACATATTTGGGAGATGCCGAGGTAGGCGAAGAAGTAAACGTTGGAGCAGGCACTATTACGTGTAACTACGATGGTTTTGCCAAGCATAAGACTACTATAGCAAACGGGGCTTTTATCGGGAGCAATGCAAGCTTAGTTGCCCCTGTAAATATTGGCGCGGGTGCAATTGTAGGCGCTGGGTCGGTAATTACGGAAGATGTGCCAGCAAATGCTTTAGCAATAGAGCGATCGACGCAAAAAAACATTGACGAATGGGCCAAGCAAAAGCGTATAGGAGCGAGTCGTAAAACTAAAGGGAGTAATGACTAAATGTGTGGCATAGTAGGGTATTTGGGTCCAAAAGATCCAGTCTCGGTAATAGTTAAAGGTTTAGAAAAACTCGAATATCGCGGTTATGATTCAGCGGGGGTAGCTACCATTTACAAGGACGAGCTTGAGGTATTTCGCGCCCAGGGAAAGCTCGAAAATCTAAAGAACTTATTGGCAACTAAATATGAGCACGGCAAGTGTTGTGGCGAGTGTAGCCAAGGTTTTCGCATTGGCATTGGCCATACCCGCTGGGCCACTCACGGTCGTCCTTCCGAAGTAAATGCTCATCCACATGTGGCTGGCAATGTTTGCGTGGTGCATAACGGTATAATTGAAAACTATTTATCGCTAAAGAAACGCCTGCAGGACGAGGGCTGCACATTCCGCTCCGAGACTGACACTGAAATAGCAGCGCATCTCATTAACTATTATTTGCAAAGCTCCAAAGACTTAACTGAAGCTGTTAGCCGCGCTACCAAGGAACTAGTTGGTAGCTATGCCTTGGTAGTGATATCTACGACTGAGCCCGACTCCATCGTCGTTGCCCGCAATGCCACACCAGTGGTTGTTGGCCTAAGCAAAAATGGGGAGCACTTCGTAGCTTCTGACATTACGGCTATTCTCGAGCATACCAACAAAATAGTAGTAATAGAGGATGGCGAACTTGCTACGATTAACCCCAATGGGCTTTCGATTTTAGCAAATGGTGAAATCGTAGAAAGAGCGCCTATAGTAATAACTTGGGATCCCATAACGGCGGAAAAAGGGGGCTATCGCCACTTTATGTTAAAGGAAATTCACGAGCAGCCCCAAGTCATTACAGACACTTTTCGCGGGCGGATAGATCAAGAAACAGGCGATATTTTTCTCGACGGGGTAACGCTTAGCGATGAAGATTTTAAGCGAATTCAGCGCATCACCATTTCTGCCTGCGGCACTGCATTGCACGTAGCTTTGGTAGCTCGTTTCTATTTAGAACAGATGGCAAGAGTTTACGTCGATGTAGATTATGCGTCCGAGTTTCGCTATCGGACTGCTCCAATTGACAGTTCGACACTTTTTATCGTCATTAGCCAGTCTGGAGAGACTGCCGACACTTTAGGGGCGCTACGCGTAGCTAAGAAGGCCGGAGCAAAAACTCTAGCAATTTGCAACGTCCAGGGTTCAACGATAGCGCGGGAAGCGGATAACGTTTTTTACACCCATGCGGGCCCAGAAATTAGCGTCGCGTCTACAAAAGCATTTGTTACGCAGCTAACCGCTGCCTACATGCTCAGTTTGCGCATGGCGAAAGCCCGCGGGACTTTAAGTGCGGAAGAAATAAAGTCGAGAATTCAGGATTTAGTTCACTTGCCAGCACTGGTAAAAAAAGCTTTGGAATTCGATCGCTCTATAGAGAAAATAGCGCGAAAATACGGACGAAACCGCAATTTTCTGTTTCTCGGTCGTGGCCTCCTTTATCCAATCGCCCTAGAAGGTGCCTTAAAGATGAAAGAAATCTCTTACCTCCATGCCGAGGGCTATCCCGCGGGTGAAATGAAGCACGGCCCCATTGCGCTCGTCGACGAAGAAACCCCCGTAGTAGTCATAATGGGAAAAGACGGGAGCAACTACGAAAAAACCATGTCCAACCTCATGGAAGTCGAATCCCGCGGCGCTCGCATAATTGCCGTAGCGGATCACATCGCCCCCGAAATTAAAGAGCTTGCCTGGGAAACCATCACCTTAGGCGACATCCCCACGCACATGCTCCCCGTGGTGCTTACCATTCCCTTGCAACTGCTAGCCTACCACGTAGCCGTCTACCACGGCACCGACGTCGACCAACCCCGAAATCTCGCAAAAAGTGTAACGGTGGAGTGATGCTACGACGCGAATCTTGGCACATAACAGCTTATCTCCTCGCGGCTCTTCTATTTGCCGTAGCTTGTAACGACGATAAGCCCAAGGAGAGTGAGTTTGGCTATTCGACCTTTGAGGATGCTCCGCCAAAAAAGGAGTTTCTTTCCGAGGAAATGACCAAGATTGAAGCTGTCGCAGAACAAACCGCTTCTATGGCTAGCCAGTTAGGCGAAGACGTTAAAGCCAAGGCCGAAAAAGGCACTGAGGAGATAAAAAGCGAGATAGCTAGCGCCACCAATGAAGCAGAAGAGACCGTTCAAGAAATCGTTCGAGACACGAAGCAAGCGGCGAAGGATCTTATTCCGTAGCTAATTTTTAAGCTTTTTTCGTTTACGGCGTTACTTCTACAAAAGGGTTCTTAACTCTGACGCCCTGAAGTAGCTGGCCGTGATTTAGATCCTCGGACCACAATACCGCACACTTTGCCGCCGCCGCACTTGCTACGATTAACGCATCCCAAAACGATATTTTGTTTAGAACACTGCAATCTATTGCGTCCCTTATGATATCAATGTCGACCGTAACTACTTCGCTATTTTCAAGCGTTCGCAGAATGTCCTTCGCCATGAGAGGCTCAAGCCCCAACTTAGTGGTTGCCACCACAAAAAACTCTTGCATCACTTGAGTTGAAATCACCATTAAACCGCTCGAGCGCAACTCAAGAAGTAACGCGCGACTTTTTCGCTTTTTCTTTTTATCTTGATTATCTAGGGCATAGACGAGGATATTCGTATCGACAAATATCTTAGACATCGTAAAGATCTTCCCTGCGCCATTTTTTTCCTTTTGAACTTACCATCTGCCGATCCATTAACTCAAAACATTCAAGCATCCAATCATCATTGGGGCTTTCAACCGTCTGTGCCAGCAATTTTCTAATAAGTGCATTTAGCGACATTCCCCGGCTCTTAGCATACTCTCGGCCCGCGACTAATAACTTATTATCGAGCGACAACGTAATATTTTTCATGTCGTTATAACCTTTAATGGCTCATATTACACATTATATGTGCCCACTTGTTATGTGTCAAATATATCTTTGAGCTCCACCCAAAAAAGTTAGGTCCAAACAATAAATTTGCCATCCCCGCTTACCACGCGTTAAGCTTAGCTATATTTGCTCAACTTCCGCTTTAACACTGCTGTTAGGGGATCCATGCAACCGTTACCTCTTGATACCTCACCCGATGCGTTAAACAAGATGCATGAGTTTGCCCGCGCGCTCTCGCCCAGCGAACGCCTCGAAAAACTACTTTCCTTAATGTCGTGCCTTGCTGAGCTTGCCATTGCGGCTATACGCGCTGAAGACCCCGACATTAGCAAAAAAGAGTTATACCTTCGCTATGCCGAGCGACTTCATGGCCGGGAAATTGCAGAAACAGTATTTCGCCAAATTGCAGACGCCAAGTTTCCTAACGATGTCTGAGAAGTCACCCTTAAACGAGCCCATCTTAACCCTAAGAGACTTGATAAGCTCACTTAAAGCAGCTCAGGTTCCCCATTACCTCGTGGGCTCTTTTGCAAGAGCGTTTATGTGGCTAGACTTAGCAAATCGACGCAATCTTCTATTATGATACCATCTTGGGCTCTTCGACTTCCCCGCACTGGGGTAATAATGCTTTTAGTCAAAATGTTTTCCTCGCCAAATATTTTTGTCATCTCGCTAAACGCTTTAGTTACCTTGTTCGGGGTTTCCGCCCACTTACACTCGTATAACTTTAGCTTTTCGCCTACGGGCAGCACAAAATCAACTTCGAGGCCATAGTGATCTCGGTAAAAATACACTTGTGGCCTCAGCCCACGGTTAGTGTGCCAACGAATTATTTGCCCCAGTACGAGAGTTTCAAACATTGGGCCTAGCAGAGCACTGGAGCGGAGATCCTCGTCCGATCTTAGCCCTGCTAGAAAACAGGCAAGTCCGGTATCCAGAAAATACAGCTTCGGGGTCTTTACGATTCTTTTGCCAGGATTGTTGTAGTACGGCTCAAGCAAACATATTATCTGCGAAGCCTCAAGAACCGATAACCAACTCTTTATCGTACTTGGACTCACACCAAGATCCGCTGCGAGCGAATTCATCGAAAGAAGCTGACCCGTACGTATCGCCACCATTCGCATAAAGCGATCAAAATCGCGAAGATTTTGCACTCGTATTGCCTGACGAACATCTCTCTCTAAGTACGTTGCAACGTAATCGCCAAAAAACCTATGTGGTTTGAGGTCACTTGCGTGCAAACCCGGAAAGCCCCCTAAAAACATGCTTTGCTGCAATTGAGATCCTTCAATCCTTTTATTGCTCGAGCGCTCAAGCTCCGAAAGCGACAGAGTATGAAGCTCAACTATAGATACTCTTCCAGCAAGACTTTCACTAACCTGAGACATTAAGCTAAACTTCTGCGAACCGGTTAGAATGTATCTGCCATTTGCGTTTCGCTTAGTATCGACGGCATGTTTTAAATAACGAAAAAGCTTAGGGGCATACTGAACCTCATCAATTATCAAAGGCTCGCCATAGTTAGCCAAAAACGCCTCCCCAGACTCATCGGCTTCTTCAGCTATGCGCGGAAGATCGAGAGAAACATAAGAATGCTGGGGAAATATTTCTTGGCAAAGACTAGTTTTCCCAGTCTGCCTCGCCCCAGTTATCAACAAAACCGGCTTACTCGCGTGCAATTCCGGCAAAACACTAGAAATTTCTCTATTAATCCACATACTTGGACAGTTTCCAATATGATTACAGATTTGTCAACAATTTATTCATGCACCCTAACGTCGAGGACGCACAATCTCTATCGACTCTTTGCCAAGTAGCTCTCTGGATATACACACTTCTCGGCTCAATCGCTGTTTAAAGCAGTTTTTAAGTCAGCGTATTTCTTTAGTTCAACCTTGATAAATCCCAGGTTGAACTTTTAAATTGTCAAGATGTGGATAGAACGAGAGATCTCTAGTCGAGTTCGAAAATTAAGCGAGTCTTTTCCGGCTATTATCCTTACAGGTGCCCGACAGACGGGCAAGACCTCGCTACTTCGCCATATT
>JADLFC010000148.1 GCA_020845775.1 Deltaproteobacteria bacterium | reverse complement strand
TTCTCTCGAACAGCTACATGTGGCATCGTCGAATCTGATGAAGTTTTGAGGCCGTAAAGCGCCTGCTGCAGCTTTGCTTGACTCCTGCTCGGCATCAAGCGAACTTTGGCTTCTGTGACATCACTCATGTCGTTTACTCCTATTTAATGTGCAGGCAATAACGAGCCACACGATAAGATATAGGTAACGCTGCGCAATAATGGCGCCCACGAAATGACGCCCTTAAAAACACAAAAAAAGGTTAGCAAAATTTTGAGAGAATCGAAACTATCGAAAAGTTACGTAAAAAAACTCAGGCGAAAGACAAGCAACCGCCCCTCTTTAATCGACGCACTTTCGCATTCATCTTTCGACGCCTATTTTTTATGCGCTTTTCAATCTTATTTCCACGCTTATTTTTTGAAACTTTTGTACAAGAGGCCATAAACCCTATTATTTTGCTCTTAAAAACACCAACGGCCAGTTATTATAGCGATAAACTAATCAGTGCGCAACCACTCCCTCAGAATCATCTACGTTGACTCTATCCGTGCTCACTGTGCCATCCTTTCCGGTAGTCGAGAACTCGGGCAACTTTCCATAGAGTGCCTCATATCTAAGGAGCCTATCTGCCAATAGCTCATTAAAATGTCTAGGTCCTTCTATTAAAAGGGCTTCTCGCAAAACTTCATCGACATGCCCTACAGTGACTATCTCAATCCCCTTGCGCACCGAAGGCGGAATTTCCTCTATGTCTTTTTCGTTTTCTTTTGGAATTAGGATTTTCTTGATACCGCCCCTATGGGCTGCCAAAATCTTTTCCTTTAATCCACCAATGGCTAAAACCCTTCCGCGCAAAGTAACTTCACCGGTCATAGCAATGTTCTTATCGACGGGGATGCCAGTTAAGGCCGAAGTAATACCAGTAACCATTGTTACGCCAGCCGAGGGCCCGTCTTTCGGAATAGCTCCCTCAGGAACGTGTATGTGAATATCTATTAGAGAATAAAAGCCCTTTGGCAAACCAAAGGCACTTGCGCGCGAGCGAACGTACATCATAGCTGCCTGCGCCGATTCCTGCATGACTTCTCCCAACTTGCCAGTAATGGCCAAACGCCCGCGTCCAGGCACGATTGCTACTTCAATTAATAACAACTCGCCACCTAACTCAGTCCACGCTAAACCCGTAGCAACACCAACCTGATGTTCCGATTCCTGTACGCCATACTCATAGCGCCGGACACCTAAATAGCGATCCAGATTCTCCACAGATATGTCCATAGTAGCACCATGACCTTCCTTCACAATAATCACAGCTACTTTGCGACAAACGCCATCTATCGCGCGTTCCAAATTGCGCACGCCAGACTCACGCGTGTAGTGCCGAATAATGCTAAGCAAAGCGCCATCGGTAAAGCGCACATTTTCAAGCTTAAGTCCATTTTTCTCGCTGGACTTAGGTATCAGATATCGCTTGGCAATCTCTAACTTCTCTAGCTCCGTGTAACCCGGAATCTTAATAACCTCCATTCTGTCCAACAGCGGACGAGGAATCGTGCTCTCGGAGTTAGCAGTAGTTATGAACATGATCTTCGACAAATCGTAATCGACATCGAGATAGTGATCATTAAAAGTATCATTCTGTTCTGGATCCAAAACTTCCAATAAGGCACTCGATGGATCTCCGCGAAAATCCGCGGACATTTTGTCCACCTCGTCCAGTAAAAATACCGGATTGCTCTTGCCGGCACGCTTTAAGGACTGAATTATTTTCCCTGGCAGTGCACCTATGTAAGTTCGGCGATGCCCGCGAATCTCCGCTTCATCGCGCACGCCACCCAGAGCTATCCTTACGAACTCTCTTCCAGTTGCCCGCGCAATAGATTTTCCCAAAGACGTCTTACCAACGCCCGGAGGCCCCACTAAGCACAATATTGGACCTTTGATCTTTCCCACCAATTTTTGCACAGCCAAATATTCGAGAATTCTCTCCTTCACTCTAATGAGCCCAAAATGATCTTCGTCTAAAACCGACTCCGCCTCTTCAATGTCGATTTTTTCCTCAGAATACTCAAACCAAGGAAGGCTTAGCATCCAGTCTATGTAGTTGCGAACCACCGTCGCCTCAGCCGACATAGGCGACATCATCTTTAGCTTTCTAAGCTCATTAGCCGTTTTTTCCCTGGCATCCTCAGACATTTTCTTAGCTTTGAGCTTCTCTTCGAGATCGCCCATTTCGTTGCGAAAATCGTCTTTTTCTCCAAGTTCCTTTTGAATTGCTCGCATCTGCTCATTTAGATAGTACTCTTTTTGAGTCTTCTCCATCTGCTTCTTAACACGAGTCCTAATGCGCTTCTCCACCTGAAGAATTTCAATCTCAGACTTCATGTGTCCGTAAATTTTCTCCAAGCGCTCCTCTGCACTGTCGATTTCTAGGATCTCTTGTTTCTCATCGTGCTTAATGCTGAGATGCACTATAACTGCATCCGCCAGTCGGAAGGGATTCTCTATTGAATGAACCTGATGGATCATTTCTGGGCTGATTTTCTTGCCTAGCTTGACGTAATTCTCAAATGAAGAATTTACAGACCGCATAAGCGCTTTAAGCTCCGGCGTCATTTCCACAACTTCTGGAAGCTCTTCAACCTCTACTAAGAAATACTCCTCAGTCTCAATGTATTTCTTAATCTTAGCCCGTTTCTTACCTTCAACTAAAACCTTAACCGTGCCATCCGCTAGCTTCATCATCTGCATAACATCACCTAGCGTTCCGACCTCAAAAATATCATCTGGGCCAGGATGATGCGTCTTCGCATCGCGCTGCGCTGCTAACATGATTGGCTTTTTTTGCCGCTCGGCTTCTTCTAGCGCACGCACGCTCTTCTCTCGCCCCACAAAAAGAGGCACTACCATTTGCGGGAAAATAATTATATCTCTCAACGCAAGCAGCGGTACTGGGCTATACGTTTCGTTACTCATTTGCCTCTTTTGTTTATCATACATAATTAATCAATATATTTATAACAACGCACCCACATCATCTGTTGATACTTAGGAATCTCGGCCTCGATGTGCTATCACTTTATAAGATATTAGACGACAAATAAGTCCGAGGGAAACAAAATAATTTTGGACTTAACCATAAAT
>JADLFC010000147.1 GCA_020845775.1 Deltaproteobacteria bacterium | reverse complement strand
TTGCTTTCGTAGTCGATAGAACCGCCATGTCTTTCGACTATAGTGGTATAAACCATCGACAGCCCTTGACCAGTACCGCTTCCAACATCCTTAGTTGTAAAGAAGGGATCAAAAATCTTTTGGCCAATATCATCTGGAATTCCACCACCAGTATCGCTTATCCTAATTTCTACGCCGCCTTTCCTCTTTTTTGTGCTGATAGTGATACTCCCCCTGCCCTTTTGCCCATTCTGCGTCACATCTGCAATTGCCTGAGCGGCATTTACGATGATGTTTAGAAATGCATGGTTTAAATGGCCTGGATAGGCCATTATCTTGGACAAGGTTGCATCTAGCTCTAGCCTTAACTCAGCTACGTATTTCCATTCATTAGTTGATACTTTAGCGGTGCTTCTCAAGACAGAATTGATATCCACTGGTTGTTTTACCATGGTTCCTGGATGGGAAAACTCCTTCATCGACCACAGTATCTGGATTACCGAATTTAGCCCCTCAAGAGTCTGTTCCAACGCCAACGGAATTTCCCAGACGAGATAATCTATGTCTATTGTCTCCTTTGTCTCCCGTATCCCAGCCCGACATTCCTCCAAATCGCCTAAGTCGGCAACATGTCGCTCGAACTGATCGTACATCTCAAAAAGCCTAACGAGCAGGTTAAACTTATTCTTAACAAAAACGACGTTATCTCGAACGTACTGTACCGGAGTGTTCATCTCGTGCGCCACTCCCGCCGCCAGTCGCCCGACGGATTCTAGCTTCTGTGCATGCATTAGCTGAGCTTCCATGGCTTTTTTCTTGGAAACATCGCGTTTTATAGCAACAAAGTGCTTGATGCTTCCTTTCTCGTCGAGCACTGGCGTAATGCTCATTTCCTCCGGATAGAGCGTGTTGTCCTTTTTCCTGTTAATAATCTCGCCATTCCATGTTTTTCCGCTTAGAATGTCCTGCCAAATATCGCGATAGAACTCACTGCTGTGGCAACCAGAACTCAGGATGCGCGGGTTTTGGCCAATTACCTCATCGGCACGATAGCCCGTAACGGCCGTAAAGGCGGGATTGACGTATTCTATTTTTCCATCTGGACTAGCTACGAGAATCATGTCGGCAGCCGCCTCGACAACCGAGTTGTATATAGCTGCATAATCGGCCGATAAAATTGCGGGCTGTGACTGAACACAACCATTCACTTTATGCGTCGACATACGACGACTTATAGATGAATCTTTTAGCCGCCTTTGTTTAGGTTTTTCTGGCTTCATTAGTCTACAATATCTGAAGAATTTAAAATATCTTGCACATCAAGTCTGATTCAAGAGAATAATTATCATCACAGCAGGTTTCAGCAGCTGAGATGGCAAGCTGCATCGCTGAATTCTCGCAAGCCTTGCGCATGGGACAGTTTTCGCACGTAAGCAGATTTACAATCGACCCCGGCAAACCCCATAAGCCAAGTAGATAGGCTCCAACTTCTCTATGACTTACGCCAAATATTTTTCTCTCAGCAGCGCGAAGCGGAAGTCGCGATGTGTAGGCCAATTCGTTGACTGCCAAATATTTTTCCGCACTGCTTGCTAGCAAGACTAGACGTCCGACTTCCTTTAGCATACCCACTGTAAAGGCAGCTCGCGCTAACGACTCGTCCGAAATCTTGGCTCTCATCAACTCGAGAGACTTATTGCCCAATGCGAGCGAACATCGGTTAATGTTAATCACTTCATCGACAACAGTCTTGTCCTCGGAGGAAAAAAACAAATTCTCGTTTTCCACTAACACATGAAGGAAATCAATCCCAAGACACATCACCGCCTCGGCGGCAGTAGTAGAAACTTGGTTATTCGAGAAAAAGCTAGAATTTGCAATTTGAAGCACTTTTGCAGTTGCTGCTACATCACTTGACACTAGTTCAGCAATCCGATCTATGCTGGGATGGCTGCTGCTTAACTCGTTTTTTAAGTCTCGAAGAATCTGCGGCTGGCAAATTAGCGCAGCCGTTTGCCCAATATCATTCTTTATCCAGCTCGTTTTAGACATGCGGCAAAGAGTGCATATCCTCGAGAGTCTCCTCTGCAAAACCTCCGATTCGCAGGGTTTTGATTCGTAGCGATGAGCGACATTTAAGGCTCTTATAGTTGACCCCCTATTCGCTTGACCTGAGAACACCATTCTAATAGTTCCAGGAGAGCGATCCCGAACCAGCGAGAGAAGCGTCACTCCATCCATTTCGGGCATTCGCACATCTGTTACAACTATATCGATGGGATTTTGCTCTATAATTTGCAACGCCTCTTTGCTAGTGCGAACGAAGCTAAGTTCGCACTCCCTGCTCATGTGACCTAGAGAACGCCTTAAGGCGCTAAGGATATTCGGTTCATCATCTACAAAAACTATGCGCCGCTTGCGATCCATCATGACAAAAACCTACTCTTAACGAAGCTACTATTCGCTGATTTGCCGACACAGACACAGCCTAAGGGAAAGGCCGCACAGTAGATAATCGGCAAGCTTAAAGGATAGGTAAAGAATATAGGGGTCTACCTTGGCGACTACTCGCTGTTCGCCAGATTTATAGCATTTACAAAAATCCTTTTTGTAAATGCTATAAACAGCAAGTGCGTAAGCACTTGCCAATAGACAACAAATACCGTTTCCAAAAAGTAAAATATTTAACTTGCTTTTTGGAAACGGTAAGATCTTAATCAATAATTAGCGGGACTTACCCTGGATCACACGCCACTTTTGCTTTTTCGTTTTTGAGATTTTGAGATTTTCTTACGGCGATACTTCTTATTGAAGTTTCCTAACCGCGCCGATTCGAGCACGTTCGAGGAATTACCGACTGCTTCCGCGTCAGCTCTCCCAAGAACTCCTTCGACCACTTTGGCAACCACATTCTCCACTGCATCTGCAATTTTCTCGCCGGCATTTTCGCATGCTTTTTGCAAAGTATTACCTATATCTGCCTCTAGTAACGTATTGGTATTATTCACTGTTTCCTGAACTTGCTCAAACAATGGCACAAAGGGCTTCTTTTTTAGCTTCCTTTTCCTCAGAGACTTCGCCAATACCCTCTTTTGTCTCTTCACGCTTGGAATCTTTAACTCTACCACTCTGCGGCTACTAAACATAAAGAACCTATTGTTTTTATTCTGCGGTTTTAGGTAAACTACTATCGCATTATTGAAACTATTTCTGTTATGGCTTTCAAATCCCTTAGGGGCGCATTAGCAAGGAAAGGGGGATTTATAGTCCGCAGAAATACTACCGTTCTTTTAAACCTTTGGTTGCACTGCTTTCCTCCTCGCTTTCCAAAACAAACAGCAGCTACTTAGAGCAGACGGAACATACATAAAGCCTTTGCTTCAACTTACTTGAAGCAAAGGCTCGGCTTTATCTATTTCTTTAATCTTTTTTCCGGCTTAAGCTGGAAGGAGGGGTTATGAGAAAGTTCGTATTCATTGTAAAGACGACCGCGAAGGTCGTCTTTTTATTTTGTTGTTTAATTTTTGTACTCCTGTGTCCGTCTCTCGGACGGCCACGGGAAGAAAGGAGGTGATTTATTGCCCGCGGCGGGCGCTTCACGAACGACTGAGCGCTCGCCGCGGCGAATTAAGGTTCAGAAGACAAGTCTAGCCTTTTTAATCTTTCTAACCTAATGCTTACTTAGCATGTTTCACGTGGAACATTTCGATGGACTTAAGCTAAGTGTTTCACGTGGAACACTTAGCTTCCTAGGCAATTATCTCCCAATCCGCAGTTCTAGCTTTTTATAGCCGCGCCCTTGTGATAAAAGAGTCAAATGGGAAAAGTAATTGCTATAGCAAATCAGAAGGGCGGTGTCGGCAAGACTACAACATCGGTTAACCTATCGGCGGCATTGGCCGAAGATGGATGCAAAGTATTGCTTATCGATATAGATCCTCAGGGAAACACAACTAGTGGCTTAGGAATCGACAAGCATGGGCTTGCCGAGACTATTTACGATGTTTTTTCAAATTCCGTTCCTTTGGGAACTGTTATAGTCAACACGGCGCTGGATACGCTCTGGCTTGCGCCATCAAACTCGGATCTGGTTGGTTCAGAAATAGAGCTCAGCGGCCGAGTGGGGAGGGAGCTCGTATTGAAAAAGGAGCTAGAGCAGCTACGTAGTCGATATGATTACATTTTTCTCGATTGTCCGCCCTCTCTGGGGCTACTTACGGTAAATGCTTTTGTAGCTAGCGACTCGATTTTGGTGCCTTTGCAATGCGAGTACTATGCCTTGGAGGGGATTTCCTCCTTGCTCGAGTCGGTGAACCTAGCTAGGCAGCAGCTAAATCCAGAACTCGGCTTGGTTGGCGTAGTCTTGACGATGTTTGATTCTCGCACCAATCTTTCCCGTCAAGTCGAGAAGGAGGTTAGGGAGTTTTTTAAGACTGAAGTTTTTGACACAGTTATTCCTCGCAACGTGCGCCTTAGCGAGTGCCCCAGCTTTGGCCAGCCCATTATAATTTACGATCCACTTTCTATAGGTGCGGGAGCTTATCAGTCTTTGGCCAGAGAAGTGCGCGAACGCGTAGAGGGCAAAAAACCAGAGGAAAAAAAGAAAACTAATTTAAAGGATGCGATGAGGCGGCTATTGGTAAATCGCTAACTTGTGGCTTATCCGCGTTCTAACAATATAAGCAGCAATACATTAGAAACGCTATCGCGAAAAAACGTTAATAATTTCAGACACATAGCGCGTAAGGCAATTATGAGTTCAAAAGCTTCAGTTGATTCGTCCGGCAAGAAGGGCAAGCGCCCTAATATAATGGCGACCTCGTCTCGCGGAATCTCCGCAGCGAGCGGCAAGGGCGAGCCTCCTAAGAGTAACCCCCAGCTAAGACGTCAGGCGTTAGGGCGAGGATTAGGTGCGCTGATGCGCTCTACCTTAGTAGATATTGACGTTACCTCGCAGCTAAGCGCTAAGCCTGAGCCGCTCAATCAGAGCGTCTCGCAAAGAACAGGAATTGCAATTCAAGAACCTGCTCATTTAGAAAGTGCTAGCTCTATTGAGGCAATCAAAGCCCGTTTTGACGAAGTGAGCAGTCGCAAAGCAAAAGATCTCGTAAAGGCGCTTACTACTAGCAATGCGGAAGCTACCGACTCAGTTGAGTCGTTTGAGGAGGAAGGGGATCGCGCAGGGGAGTTTTCTATCAGGCAATTGTCATTATCTAGTATCCGACGAAATGTTTCGCAGCCGCGAGAGTTTTTTGCTGATGATGAAATTGATTCGCTCGCTGGATCGATAAAGTCTAGTGGTCTGTTGCAGCCAATAATTGTCCGTCCACACGAAGTCGATGGGGCGAAATTCGAAATTGTTGCGGGCGAGCGGCGCTTTCGTGCGGCAGAACGTGCGGGGCTTCAAACAATCCCGGCCATTGTTAGAAATCTAACTGACAAGGAAACTCTGGAGCTAGCTATCGTAGAAAACGTTCAACGCTCTGACCTAAACCCAATCGAGGAAGCTCGCGCTTATCGGCGTTTAATTGACGAGTTTGCTTCTTCACAGGAGGAGGTGGCTAAGACTGTCGGAAAAGATCGCGTATCTGTTGCCAATGCACTGCGCTTGCTGCGTTTGCCGACCGATATTCAGGAAGAGCTCATCAATAAGACAATCAGCGCGGGACATGGGCGCGCACTGCTGATGCTCGACAATGAGGCTAAACAGCGCAGCCTCTTGCGCAAGATAATCGAACTCGGCTTGTCGGTTCGAGAGGCTGAAAGATTGGCGCGGGGCGGGGAGATTGGGGCCGGAGGAGGTAGTGGGGAGGGGGCTAGCAGGCGCCGGGAAGAAAAATTTTTGGCTAATCCGGCGGTGCAGCGGTTAGAAGAAAGGTTTCGGCGGGCCTTGGGGACTAAAGTTGCGTTAACTATGGACAGCAAGGGGGCAGGGGAGCTACGCATTAACTTCTTTTCACAGGCAGAGTTAGATAGTTTGCTGGATCGCTTGGATGCCTAATGGCGAAGTGGTGGGGCGAGGTGAGGGGGTAGGGTGTGCTTGTGTTTCGCTGAAGCCCTACATGAAATTTTTGGGATAGCATGAACCTTTTCGCTAGGGGCTAAACGCTGCACACAAACACTCCCGACCCCCTCACCTCGCTCGTGGCTCCGATAAGAGCGCCAGAAATTGCCCAGGGAGTGAGTTGATACCTTTCGAATTAATAAATAATATGATATATTATGAAATTATCATATTTATTATTAAACCAGGCTGGCAATTTATGGCGACTATACCGAAAACCATTAGCGTTACGAGGAAGAACGAGGCGTGGATCAATGCCCGTATCGAGTCAGGCGATTTCGGCAATGCTAGCGAATACATTCGCGACCTAATTCGACGGGACCAGGAGCGTCAGTCTAAGATTGAAGCGATCCGCATGGCTCTACAAGAGGGAGAAGAAAGTGGTCTTGGCGTTCGCACTTCGGAGGAGATGAT
>JADLFC010000146.1 GCA_020845775.1 Deltaproteobacteria bacterium | reverse complement strand
TTGATTGAAGTGAGAGAGAATATATTGTTTTTGATTTACTGGTTCGAAACTCATCAAATGGCTATATGTACCTTTAAAAAGCAGTGGGTTCTCTTCAAGCGTATATTCACTGTCTATTACTCTTTCGCCAAGATATTTAGCAAAATCTTTTCTGCGATCTTTGATTTCGTCATTGCTGCCCATAACCATGCCACCATACAGGTAGACATAAGGGTAAACGTCAGCTACTGTAGTTGCAACATCTCGGCACCCCGTCGAATTAACAAATATAATCCCATTGGGAAGCAGGTGATTTTTGAGTAATAGGAAAAAATCACGAGACAAAACATTGGTTGCATTGTTTCTCCAGTGAATTGCGGTATTCATAGAGATTAAATCAAACTGTTCATTTGGATGGCGCATCAGCCAGCGCCGGCCATCGTCTATGTTAATTGTAATTTTTCTGTTCTTTAGCAGACCTTTGAGAACTGGTTGTTGCTCTATCAGTTCTAGGTATCCAGGATTGATCTCTATTGAAGTCAACTTTTCAACTCTGGGATCTTCTACAAAGACTTGTGCCCAGGAGCCGATAGATAGGCCTATTTCCAGTACTCTTTTTGGAGATGGGTGTATCATTGATATTAGGTAAGCCCGCTCTATGCCGTTAACATTTCGATCATCTCGGAGGGAAGTGTTGGTAGTGCCATCGAATATACCTGACCCATAAACTACCCCATTTGAGTTGATGGAAATGATTCCATGGCGATTCTCTACATGTTGTACTATTTGTGGGCTGTTGCCAAAAGATTCCTTATACAGCAATTTAGTAAATAGATTTGAATAGAGTGGGGTAATGCTCATCGGTACCGCTATGCAACTCGAGAGACCTATGCATAGCAATGATTTGCGAACCTCTCTAAAATGAACTGCGTAATAGCAGCAGAGACCTAGAATAATACCAGTGATTGATATAATTGCGGAAACTGCGGAAAACGAGAAAGTGTCTAGCAAAAAGAACCCGGTTAGAATAGTTCCTATCGTTGAGCCCAAAATATTGCTTACGTATAGATAAGATACGCGTAGTCCGACCCCTGGCGTGGATTCAATACTCACATGTGAGAGTATAGGGAAAATGGCTCCCAAGAATCCCGCTAACGGAATTATTAGAATCAAACCAAGATAACTAAATAGTCTTGTCAAGGTGGTAAGATGGGCAATTATCGGTAAGCAAATATAAGCAGAGATATTCACGAGAACTATCAGATCGCCAAGCGCAGCAATATTTTCGGTACGTGATCTCTGAAAGAGATTCTTTACTCGTCTGGCTCCCAGAGCGATACCTACTAGGTACATTCCCAGAAGCAGCCCAAATATTGCTGGTGCGGAGCCCGTCGCAAACGAAAAGAAACGCATCCAGAGGATCTCATAAGAAAGGGCTATAAATCCCCCGATTCCCGAAAATAGAACTGCCGTTCCAAATGGCATAGTCAATAACCTATTACGTGTTTCTAACAGTCTTAGCGTTGTGCGCAATGAGCATTACAGAAAGCGCAATAATATAGTTGAACGCGACGGCTAAATATATGGTGCCTTGTAGAGCAAACAGTTGATAAAAAAGAATTACAACAAGTATGCTAGCAATTCCGGAGCCCAACGTGTTGCAGTAGTACAAATTTGAAACATTCTCCCCAGTTCGCCGATCAAATTGCTGAAGCAGTTCAACCAGCACGGGCAAAGTTGCTCCCATTAGGGCGGTCGGTAATACGAGCAAAGAAAAACTGTACAAGATTAGCAAAGGGAAAGAGCAAAAAATGGTTTCCTCTGCAAACCACTGAAATATATTCAAGCTAAAAAAGCCAAAAGTTCCAATTCCCGCTTCGCATAATGCAAACACTAGCGCCAACGACTTAACAAATCTTTTACTGGCAATTCCTCCAGCTATGGAGCCGATGCCAAGTCCGAATATGAAAACACTTACGATAACTGTTACTGATTCTATATTAACCCCATATATTCTCATCAAGGCTCTCTGCCATGATACTTGATAGATAAGGGCCGAAAATCCGCTCAGAAAAAAAAGGATGGTTATCTGGTGTTTGAACTCTTTCATTTGTCTAAACGTTTTCATGGAAATACGCTAACGAAACTCGAAATGGCCAGGTAGCGAACAGTCTTTCTATACACCACGCAGGAATAGTGGCACAATGGCGAAAGTATATTGGCGAGGTGAAGCTTGGACTGTATATCGGGGTTGAATCTTCACATTAGCGAATACTACCCAAGGTCAATCTGAAGCTTTGGCTCGCCGAGCAACACCTGAGCCCTATTATTTTCTGTTTGCCGATCTGAATTATTATTATCTTCTCCGGTATAATAATAAAAAGACACTTTCAATTTTTTTACACCGTCAAGAGACAACTCTATATTTTCTATTTGTTCGCATCGCGATAGTACCACAGAGAAAAATGGCTCATTGTCCTTCTCAAACGACACCGTCCATTCAAGTGTGTCTTCGGGACAATGGCCAAATTCCGCCCCGACGGACATCCTTAATAGCCTTACTCGGGTCTCCGACAAGTCAAACTCAACTGAATTAAATGCTTCTATAGAAAAACCATCTGCAAATACCTTCGTTGTTCCCAAAAGCTTGCCGCTATGCCCGGGTAGGACTACCCGAACACCGGTTCCTGTTTTAGCAGATCTTGGCACATCCTGAAGTGATATTTCTCTTTGGGCCTTATCCTTATCGCCACCTGAACTGCTATAGTACTGTTGCTGAAACATAGCCCACTGTTTAACCAACAGATTGTAGTTGTTTGTACGGGTGAGGAAGTTCCCGGCCATATTTCTATGTTCAAGTGGGTCGCTAGACAGATCGAATAACTGCTCAAAACCGGATTCCGCATGGTAAATGTACTTCCATTGGCCCTCTACAAGAGCAAGCATTTTACCTGGTGGCCAGGATAAATAAACTATTCTGTCGTATTGATTGATTGGCTTGGTTAAATCTCGTCCTTGATGGCGAAATTTCTCATTAACCCCGAGTAAACCAAGCGTTGTTGGAATCAAATCTACTTGCTGAAAAATCGTAGGTACTCTAATCTCCTTTTTAAATAATCTCGGAGCTACTACCATCATTGGAATTCGAGCGACATCTTCGTATAAGGAGTTGGAATGGGCAAAATCATTTCCAACTTTTCCGACTCCCTCTCCATGATCGCCCATCGCTATAAGCACTGTGTTTTCCCATAACCCTTTACTGCGCAATCCCTGAACAAGCTTTCCTAATAAGTAATCCTGATAATAGAGTTGATTCTGAAAGGAGTCTTCATACGACTTAACCTGTCCACCGAATTTTTGAAACTGCTCCTCTAGCTCCACTCCGGGAATGTGAGCTGGAACAGGCCATACCGTAAGAAAAAACGGTCGCGATTGATTAGCCGCCCAGTCAATTGAATACTGAATCATCTCATCCTCACTTTTCAATAACCGCTTTTGAGCAGCTGGATGATCTAACGCCGAGTAGTGCAATTCATCTACATCATTGGCCAAAAATAAGGGGGATAATCCCATAAAATCAAAATTCCATCTTGAAACTAGAGCGGTAGTATATCCCCGTCCTTTTAATATGCGCTGCAGTGAGTCACACTTAAGCCCTGAAACCTTTGAAGCAGCAAACCATGAACTCGGATGTGGATAATATGAGCAAAACAAGCTGAGAGCCGCATTAGCACTATTGCTCGTATGAGCATAAGCACGCTCGAAGAATAAGGCCTTTTGCCTAAGTGTCTCAAAATTAGGTGTGGAAGGATACGTTCCTCCATATGCCGAAAGATGTCGTGCCCCAGCTGTCTCCATAACAAATAAAACAACATTGGGCCTTGTCTCTCCCGAGAAGGTAGGAATCTCGACAGGTTCGTGCATATTAGTTCTAGAGTCGCTGGTATCGACGGCTAACTTAGGTACAACTGAGAAATCGTAATCCTGAGAAAATCTTTCCCGGTTAAAATGAAAGACCGAATTAATTGCAGCAACAAGAGCGTGTTTATCCAGGTTGAATGTCCAGCTTCTGACATGGCCTGGCAATAAGGAGGCTGTGACTAGCAGCAAGATACACATAATCCATAATGCCGCTCTCTTAGAGTAAAGAAACCAGGAAACAAATCCACTTACCTCGGGCAAACGTGCCTCTAGATAGAAGAAAAAAATAAAGCTTGCTATAAACTCAGCAAGGAGCACGAGTTGATCCTGTATAGTTAGGTAATCCATCCGCGTAACATCTGCAGCTATAAATACTTCCAGTGTTAAGTGGTCCCCCATACGCAGGAAATAGTGTGCACTCGCAACTACGTACCAACAAGCAAGACATATTAGTATCCTGGCTATGTACAAAACAGTCGCCCGTAGTTTATGTGGTAAAGTGACTGGACTCAATCCGATTAAATCAACTAGAATGCGCGCCCCGAAGTATAACTGCAGATCCACTAAGAAAATCCAAATAAAGTCGCCAACTTTCATATTTGAGAGAATCTCAGATCCGTAAGAGGCAAACTGAATCAAAAATGCAACTTTTGCGGCGATACTTATTAGAGCAAGAGATGCTAATCCGCGATGTATTTGATTAGACATTGATGTTACCTACTTTAGTGCGCGCAGAGACAAAGTTTGAAATGGGGTAAGGCCATTTTTCGAGATAGGGCTAGTTGCTCCCGCTACCTTCCACGCTAATAGGCAAGCTAAGGGGAGCCAGAAGAAGTAGTGGTAATAAGCCTCCGCGCAGAACAGAAGGATAGTATTGGGGAGTAGGAGGAAAGAGGTAATGCATAGGACTACTGTGATAAAATATCGATTTCTCAGTTTGCTCTTATAGGTGGCGCAAAGTGTTGATATTGGAATCATTACCAAGCAGGATTGATCGAAGAGCCAGCCATAGGGTGAGGTAAATAGCGACAGGCTTAGGAGTGGGGGCATGAAGGATGCCCATTGGATTTTGGGGCGCTCTCGCAGTAGATAGACATAGAGAGCTAGCAGAGAAGTGCAAGGGATAACGGATGTTACAAATACGGCATCGCGGAAGCTATCTATATAGTTTGGCAACATGGCTATTAGAATGCCTGATAATGTGGAGCTTTTAAAGTGGACCGGAGGTGTTTTCAAGCTTTCCACCCAGAATCCTAGGGCAGCGTTTGATTGTAGGAATGTTAACGCAAGTAAGGCTGCAAAGCCGATTAGAAACGATGCTACGATGCTAAATTTCTTGTGAACTATTATCCACCAGCCTAGAGCAAGAAGGAAAAGGTAGGGGAGGTGGGGTTTTATGGTGAGTAGGATTAAAGAGAGGCCTACTAGGGTGTTTTTTTTCTTTTCTAGTCCCCATAAAATGAGGGCTAGACCAAAGGTTATTAGAATGCTTGATTGGCCAATTTGGGCGGTGTTGAAAAGAGGATAGAAGGTTAGTCCACCGAGAAAGGCCGAAAAAAGACTTTCCTTTTTTCCGGAAACGGCGTGCCAAATTAGGAGTATGGAAAGAGCTGTGAGGACAATGTTGGTGAGGAGCCATACCTTTGTCGCTAGGGGAAAGTCGAGGTTTAGTAGGGGCGACATTAAAGTTAAGAGCCATGGGGGATTGTACATCATTAGGGCGCTATCGCGCGAAAAGCCCAAATCGCGTTGGATTTCAAGCATGGCTTCTTTATCGTAGGGGTCTTGGTTGTGAGAGTAGAGTTGGTAGGCTGACCAGTATTCCGAAAAATCGTTTGCGCCAAAGGATCTATCGTTAGCTCCCCCGATTGCAGCAAGGTTTAGCGCAGTAACTATGGTAAGTAGCAGGACAGTCTTAACGGTAAAAGTTAGAAATTGGTGATCTAAACTGATTTTCACATCGCGCATGAATCTATTTTTCCTAACTGTCTTGCGATAGTGCTTTCTTAAATATTTCTCGTAACCCACTCTGCCAGGGGAGAATCGGAATGTCTTCAATTACATATTTCTCCGGGGTCTGGCAGAGGCAAAAAAGATTAGCGCCTTTATTGTCGGAGGCAAAGGCAAAAAGTCCACTTAGGTTCTTGGCAGAAACATTTGGCTTGGATTTTATTTCGATGGCAAAGGGCTTTTTCCTTGCACCGCGGTTTAGTATTAAATCGACCTCCTGATTTGTATTGGTGCGCCAATATTGGAGCGAAAAGTTTGCCTCAAAGTAGTCGTTAAGGCGAAAGGCTTCTTGAATGACAAGGGACTCAAAAAGTTTTCCATAGCGAAAGCTACTTTGCTTTAAAGGTGACTTTAGCTCGCCCTGAAAGGCGTTTATGACGCCGCAATCGAAGAAATAAAATTTAGGTGCCTGTAATAGCTGTTTGCGCAAAGAATGCGACCAGCCATTTAATCTGAAGGCAATGAGAGTGTCCTCCAAAATTGAGAAGTATTCTTGTGTAGTTTTTACCGCTACCCCGGCCTCTTTGGCGAGGTTGGAAAAATTGATTGGCTCAGCGTTCATTTGCGCCGCTACGTCTAAAAAACGAACAAAGTTATCTACCTTGCGGACCAAAGACTCCTGCATGATTTCTTCGCGCAAGTAAACATCGACATATGCCTGTAATGTCCTTTCGGGTGCAGTGTCTTCCAAATAGATAGCAGGAAGAGTTCCGTAGCGCAGGGCTTTTTCTAGTTCAATATCAATTTCTAAACTACAAAGCGGATGAAGACTTAGCTTCCAGGCACGCCCTGCTAGCAAATTGGCTCTCCCGCGTTTTAGTTTTCTCGCGCTCGAACCGGTTAGCAAAAATTGCACTCGACGCTTATGCGATTCGATAAGGTTATGCACTTCATCGAGGAGAGCGGGAAGTTTTTGCACCTCATCGATTAAGACAGTGAGAACTCCTTTCGTGGGGATTTTGCTTTCAATCTCGCGGCGAAAGAGACTTGGATCGGTGAGGTAGCGGCGATAGATGTCTAAGTGTAAAAGGTTAATGTTATACGAGTGTTTTCTCGTGCTTAGGTACTGCGTGGAAAGAACTGATTTCCCCGTCCCTCGTGGACCCAAGAGAAAAGCCGATTGATGCTCGCCCAAAAGTTTTTCTAGGTTTACGACTCGCTTTACCATAGTGCAAATTTATATTATAAATTTTAAGTATAGTAAAGCAAGAAAACGTAGAAAGTTTTGGGACACTAAGGAGTATGTGCCGAAAAACTCAAGAAACAAACACCTTTTTTACCGATACATGGGTAATGGTAAGGGGAATGTTTCCGAACCAATAGACGCGAAGTTGTGCTCGGGCAGGTTTTTCAACTTCGCAGCCGAGAAAGAAATCTTTGGGTGTGGTTTTGCTTAGTTCCCCTAGTGTAACGATTCTTTGGCAGTGTCCGAATTCTAGGCGAACGGCGTAGCGCTCAGGGGTTAAAGTGCTTGATATCTCTGCTTCAGGGGGAAGCATGATTGAAAAGTTTGCCTCGTAGTATCCTGGGAGCAGTTTAGGGCGAAGACCATACATGAGGAAGCCGCGCATGTGTTTTTGAGGTGTAGCGTATAGGGCATCATCCCGCTTTCTTATGGATGAACGACCCCCAGTTAGATGTCCGGCCTTCGTAAGATTAAAAGAGAATGGCTTGCTAAAATCAAAAGGAGGGATTTCGTAGACGTCAAGTAAGGAGACCCCGTGAACTTTGTGCGAGAATATGGGTACGGTAGTTATTACTTGTTGCCAGGTTGCGTTTTTATATAAATGCCTAAACTCTCGAAACAGGATTAGATAATCAGCACTAAGGCTATCGTCTGGTGGCTCAATAGATAAGCGCTGTTTGTCCGCAGATTGTAGTCTGCTGTACGCATATTTTGTTATTTGAAGGTCGCCTCCAGCAGTGACGGCAACTTTATCGCCATTCCAGGCTTTGGCATTTTGTTCTAGAAATCTCAAGGCTTGACTTACTCCGGATGCAGGAAAACTGTGTAAGCGTTTAAGCGCGGCCGGCAAGCCACCGCTGATGGCATTAAAGTAGAGGAAATAATCGGGCGACCATTTTAAATCTCTAATGCCTTGAAAGGATACTAGAAGCACACAATACATTGGCAGTAATTTGAAGTGAATTCGGTGGAACAAAAATTTGTGAAGTCTATCTAGCTTTAGTAGCGACGCGGCAAATAAACTGCATAAGCCATAAGCAGAAATTAAGTAAACGCATGGGATTACGGGCATTATGTACCTAAACGCTTGCTTTTGCGATATAGCTAATACTGATGTCCAGCTTAGAGTTAGTAGCAATTGAAAAATATAAAACGCTAAGCGCTCGCGCTTTCTCCTGCTGCAAAAACTCCTGCATAAGCCTATTAGAAAGCCTAGCCCCAAAAAAAATCCAATTACCGTGAGGGATGGGATTTCGCTAAGTAAAAGCGAGAAGTAGCCGTGCGTTGGCGGCTCCCAGACCTCCCCATAAGCGCTATGTTTTTCACCGGAAAGGCCAAACACCCACGTCCAAAAGCGAGCTAAATTTTCAAATACTTGTGGCACTAATGAGAGTAGCAATAAAAATATAGAGATGAGAAAAATGAGCGGTGCACTTGCTCGACATAACGATGAGCTGATGTCTCGTTTCTGCCAGCTAACAATTGCGCTAAGGAGGATTATAACCGCAATGGCAAATATCGCGGCAAAGTTATGCTGAAGAGCGATTCCTAGAGAGTACAGAAAATCTGCTAGGCTGCTACGAATGTGTAGGCGCAGGCGATAGTCGCTATTGTGATGCCAAAGCCTGGTGTAGCCTAGAGCTAGAACCAAATGTCCAATAGCAATAAAGGCTAGATCTGAAAAACTAAAAAGGGAAACTTCGCCGTAGCGCTTTTTATGGCGCAAAAGGTAATTTCTCAGGGGCTTGTAGAATGCCAGTCCTATTAGCAATGTTACAGCGGTTGGCTTAGTAAGAATAGATAATCCCCAAAAGAAGCCTGCGGCAATTTTTTTTGCCGTGCTCTTTTCTATAACAGCCGCGATAAACAAAAAAATCGTAGCCATGACGAATATGGTTAACATGGAGTCCAAATGCGCCATGCGAGAGAGGCCAATGTGATGTGGGTCAAGGCTCATAAGAAAAGATGCCAAGGCGGCTGGAGCTAGACCTATAAATCGGTAACTTCCAAGCAAGATAAGTGGGCCAATTAGGGACGAAATAATTGCATTGCTGAGGCGAGAAGCCATTAGACTATCTATATAATAGGGATCGAAAGGTTTTAGGTTGAAAGTTTCGTTAAAACGAGAGGCTAGCATTTGAGCAGAACCCATGGCGACAGCAGGAAGTACTCCTGGATGCGTTAGATGGGTCGTGAGGTCAGTAAAGTTACGAGACTTTAGTCTAGTAACGAATTCTTTGCTCCTTAATTCCCAGTGAAGCTCGTCGGGCTGAATAGTGGCGGACTCTATATCGCTTAGACGAAATGCGAGCGCTAAAAAAAAGCAGCAAACAGATAGCAATAAGACGCGTTTAGAAGAATATTGAGTCATTTCACAGAACAGTTTGGAATTTTATTGCCATGAAAATTCTCTATTCGCTACAGAAATTTCATGGATTTTACTAACTATTTGATTTAACTACATAGATGCTTAGCGACAAGGTGAAAACTGCAAGCTAGAAGCCACTATACCGTTTCCAAAAAGTAAGTTAAATATTTTACTTTTTGGAAACGGTATTTGTTGTTTATTGGCAAGTGCTTACGCACTTGCTGTTTATACCATTTACAAAAATCCTTTTTGTAAATGGTATA
>JADLFC010000145.1 GCA_020845775.1 Deltaproteobacteria bacterium | reverse complement strand
TTACGCTCCGACAAGACTATTGACCAACTTTGCTAGAGATTATAAACACACTTTAGGTGGCCGAAGTATTTTAGAATCACTGGCCGAAGTATTTTAGAATCGGGGGCCGAAGTCGCTAGAATGCGCACTAAGCGTGACTTTGATAGTGAGCTTTATCGATCCCTCGCACCAGGTGTACATACATTAGGATATGCCCTTGGGGCTGCCTTGGGCAAGAAAATGACTGATATCATCTTTGGTGATAAGAAAGAGGCTAGCCCCGAAACAAACCCCATAGTTGATAAGGACGACTCCAACTCATATTGCGTTGAGTCTGATTACGCATTTAAGCCACAGGTTGTGCCACCCACGGTACCAATGGTAGGCGTTCTCTACTACAAGACATTCTTGGTAGATAGATTTCCACTCCGCTTCTCCGTATCAGTAAATGGAGAAACTGCGTATTTTGATATCTCTTTGAAAGACGTACCGACTTATTACTAATTCTTCAGGTTCAGCGGTTCTTGCCGAGTCACAGATGGTCGGGGAGGAAATGAGAACCAGGGCCGCATGACGCACCCGTGATTATCCTGATAATCACGGGTAGGATCTAGGAGGAAAAAGACCGAACTTTACGACGTGGAAATGGCATATTTGGCATCGTAGAGCGAAGATTTAGCCAGTCAATTTCAAACCATGCCTAAAGATCGAGATGTCCCCTTGGTAACGCATGTAGCTAAGAAAAAGTATTGTTTACCCACAACAAGAACTCCTCTAATAACATCACCTTGATAACTTTGCAGCTCGAGGTTTCTTTGACATAAAGTCTGTTCTCTGCAGATCTTTTCAACCAAGGAATAGCTCCCTTCTTCATTCCACCTCCACCAGTCACAATAATTATTTCTTTTTCTGGGATAGCTTCCAAACAGTTTAAATATAAATAAGGAAGCTTTTCGTCCACAGATCCAGCAGATTGCTGCCATTTGCATTCTATTCGTATTTCTAGGTTATGCCTTCTAGATTTGAGCAAGAACTCTGTATATCCGGGGTGCCCATAAATAGTTGTATACGGAACATTCTTGAGTAGCAATTCATCTCCAAACCGGGCTTGATGTTGAGACCACTCTCTAAATGGAATCACCTGAAACCCATAACTTTCGAAGGTTGGCACTATAGTACGTTCGAGAACTTTTCCTTGTCTGTTTGCTTTGCCTCCCTGAGTAAGTTTCTCTCTTTCGACGACCACGTCTTTTGCCTAATAGTTTGTTACGATAATTTCGTACATCTTACCACGTTTGTGGCCTTTAGAATTAATCGCTCGAGTTGCTTCCACGTATTCGATCTTAAATTCTCGGTAAAGCCGCAAAATAAAATCAGTTGCGGAATTCGAGACCATGAACTGTGCTCCCTTTTTATCAAGCCGTCTACAGAAATCCCTTAGTTTTATCTGCATCTGCGAATCAAAACCGTCCTTGGTATAACTTGTAAAATAGGCAGTGTTGCTTAACGGAGCATAGGGCGGGTCTAAATAGACAAAATCCCTTGCTGAAATTTCCTTTTGAATCTGCTCAAAAGAGCATAATAAAATCTGCGCTCCCTTTAGAGCACGCGAGCAAGCTCTCAAATTCGACTCATCGAGTATCTTCGGGTTGTTGTAACGCCCGAACGGTGTGTTGAACTGACCCTTCGAATTCACCCGATATAAACCATTATAGCAGGTTTTATTTAGGTAGATCAGGCGGCTAGCTTTTCGTGTTTTTCCCCACTTTTTGAAATTCGGATCTCTATCAACTTCCCGAGTTTCGTAGTAGTAATCCCTTTCGTAAACATGTTTTCGTAAATCCTTGATTAAGGACGTTACCCTGGACCTAACCACTTGATACGCGTTAATAAGATCCTCATTAATATCAGAGAGGCAGGCTTCCTCGGGACATAACGCAAAAAATAAAGCCCCCCCACCCAGAAAGGGTTCAAAGTAGATGGAAAAGTTTTTTGGAACCCGTTCTAGCAGAGCAGGAAGCAACTGATTCTTTCCACCTGCCCATTTTACAAAGGGTCGGCAGTTGCTTTCCGAAATAACGATAGGTGAAACTGTTGTCCCCTGCTTTGTGATAACGTTGTTCTTCATAGTTTGGGTTATATTGTCCTCCTCTTAAACATCAAGCTGCAAAGCTTCCTGGGTCTTATGATGCGAAATGAGCCGAACTGCCTTCCAAGCTTAGAAGCCCCCTCTCTCTCTCTCAACAGTTGTTTTAGCTTGCCGTAACCTCACTGTTAACATACAAAAATGATATTTGCTACTGATCAGCTATCAACGGAATGCCACTAGTATGAAGCATGCATATGGAAGACCTAGCGGCAGTGAACCACGAATTCACAGGTGTTGGGGCAAAATACAATTACACTAGATCAGCAACGGGGAGAGGTGGCAGAAGACTTCGTCGACAAGGCGCAATAGGCGGTTATGCGCGATGAAAACCGCTATCAAGGGCAAAAAGCACCTTTCGCCTATCGGGGCAGCAATTCAGATGGCGAGTTTATTGAAGACGACCTTCGACAGCGATACTTGAAGTTTATGAAGGTAAGACGTGATGAAGGGATGCCGTACCGTGAGATCAGCAAGCGTGTGATGACAGAATTAGGAGTAAAGCTCTCACACTCTGAGATTCGGAAAATTCTTGAAGGGACGAGAAAGACAGCTTACTAGCCTCGTACTTCATTGTTTGATGCTTTTGGGGTATACTTACACCAAAAGGGAATCGAGCGAGCATGGGGCAACTATCAAAGAGAGATGATCAGAGACGAGCATTTACTCAACAAGCGGAGAGGTATCGTGATGCTGCTGATGAGGACTATATAACGGCCAGAAGTGCATATAAAAACAATCTACCATGTGCATTTTTAACTTCCGCTCATCAGTGCGTTGAGAAGTATCTCAAGTCAATACTTCTGTTCAATTCATGTTCCACTAACAAGTTTTCACACGACTTGGCTGCGTTAGTTGAGGAACTAGACAAAAAAGTTGGTTTTGTTCTTCAGGATGTTCCTGCGGCTTATATCAAATTTGTTCGTGAGTATTTGAATGTTTATGGCTTCAATCGCTATTTAGATAGTCCACTAGCATTTGGTATTTGGGGTGGAAACACCCCCGAATTGTTGGCGCTTGATTGGATCGTCTGGTATCTGCGGCGCTATACCAAAAATCTCTTTTATGGGGACATGTGTGGGAAAAAACTTAACGAAGTGGAGCAGATTCAAATTGAGCAAGAAAACTATGATCAACAAATTACATATCTAAGATCACCTAAACTCAAGAATCGTCCTCATTCATATAAAATCAATCGCGGCTTCTTGGAAAAGGTTCTCTCTGAAAAATGCTATAGACCTGCACGTAACATGCTGGTATGGAAAAACCCTTGTTTCGGGGGGCAGTCGCGCAAAAAGCTTAGGAATTATCCAATAAACTCTAAGTTCATATCAGGCAGGGAAAGATTAATAGGATTTGATCTGGTTAAAGATCAGGTTAAGGGACATTGGAATCAAAAAAGAGCAAAAGGGCAGTAAAAAATGTCCCATGAAAATGTAATACGAAAGTCGCTAAAATTAATCTTAGGATACTCTGACCTGTTCGGAGAACGGAAATCTTACGAGCATTTACTCAATCTGATTAAACAATATCCGCTTGAGCAATGGCTGAATTTTCTCAGCAGAATTCAATCCACTATTGCTGGTGACAATTTCGCTGACATGGAATGTCAAAGACGTGTAGTGGCAGGAATATTCAGTGCGCGGGGTTGTGATGCGTTAAGACAATGGTGCAAGAATAACCCAGAGAACGCGCAGTCGGCTTATGTTGTTGGCGAACGACAAGTGTCCATTCTACAGGAGTTAGCTTTTCTTCATGCACCTGAGAGGCTAGAAGGAAGGGCTTTTGGAAAAGAAGAGGATTTTTCCGTTCTCACTGACGCGCTCTTAATTGTAACCGATGTTATTCACGAATATGAAGGCGTAGCGAATGAAGACATGATTGCTATTGGGGCACACAATCACGCTACCTTCAATGATGCCGTTAGCTATAGATCCTTTTCTCGGGCTGTTGAGTTTTATGAAATTGGTAGAATGGAAAAGTCTTCAGAGGTTAGTCATTACGAGAAGCTATTTATAGCAGAAACGGGCTGCGTATTTGATGATTTTGTTCTTGGAGGTGTCTGCTTTGCGATGCATCAAGAAAGAGAAAACCCTGAACAAATTCATGAAGGCTGGCATGCTGTGCGAGCACCAGAACAGTGCATGAATCCCAAAGAGCGTGAAATAGTTCAAGCTTATGTTAACAGTCGTTGTGGTACAGTTGAGCAGATTCGATCAGCAATCAGGACCTTTGAAAAGGATCGACTTCCGCGTGACTTCAATCTGATTGCTCTTGCGCGATATCCTATCGTGAACTTTAAAGGAAGACTTTATGTCCTTAGTCCCAATGCGGTTGGTAGAGGTCTATTTGATGGACCTCGGCATATTGTCACTACGGCAGCGTTGAAAAGAGGCGATGATGAGTTGAAGCGCGTAGGAGGTGCTTATGGGCAAGTATTTCAAAGTTACATTCTTGCAGCACTTCACGGGAAGTTCGGAGATCGTCTAATTGTAATACCAAACGAGACGCACCCCAATCATGCAGACTGTATGTTGTTGTTTCAGAATTCCGTGGTGGTGATAGAGATTAAGAGCGAACATTTTGTTTCTAAGGAGCACTCTACGTTGCTCACGAGAAAGCAGCGAATTGAGCAAATACGAGACACAGGAATAGGTAAATCAATCAATCAAATTGCTGCAACCATTGATTCACTTCGTAAAGGCGAATTTACAAAAACTCTGAATGTTCCGAGATACGATTGGACCATAACTACAGTTGTTCCCTTGGTGTTTGCTGATGAGGAATTCCCGATGTTTCCGTTATTCTGGGAAGCGCTATACCAAGAAATGGAAAAACCTCTGAGCGATTTTAACAACGGTGCGGAGCGTGTCACAAAGCTGAGAATCATGTCTCACGATGAATTGGATTTACTGGAAGATTTAGCGGCCGGGAAAGATTTAGGTGAAGTTCTAATTTTGTGGGCGAATGATCCTAAAGGATACGATCTCACCTTCAAGAATTTTCTACTGGCTCAGAACTTCAGTATCGGAATTACCGTAAGAGTGCAGAAGATATGCGAGGCATTTAAGATATTAGCAACTCGCTTAGGATTAAATCTGGACGAGCGTACAGCGTTAAAGAACTGACCATTTATATAAAATGACACAAATACGAAAACGTGAGGCTTTATATAAATCTGCTCCTTCAGTTCGGTTTCGCTACTTCTCTCCTATTTCTGAAGTTTTCGAAACTATGGGCGGGGCCGGACACTTACGGTAGTTCACCGCACTTACTCCCTCAATTCCACGCACCACTACTCCAATTGCGACTTCCGCCAACGCGCTCTGCGTCCCTTGTCTTCGATGATTAAGCTCCTCTCGCGCTATAGTTGATCTAACACGGCTTTGATCCAGTCCCGGGCCACGCTGGGACTGGCATTTTGCAGTCTGGAAATGCTGAAAGGCCCTATCATCCTGGCGATGGCTGCGACTGCTATAAACGCATTGTTGCCGTACCCGGTCGCCATCACTCCTACCCGACTTTTTCCGGCTCACGATAGGCGGCTGGCACTGTCCCCAGCCAATATGACAAACCCAAGGAAGCAAATACTCAATGTGAGTAAATACTCCGCCTGTCATCAACAATGATCCTCGATCACGATACTACATAGATAGAGGAAAATGCGTCTATGATTTGGGATTTTCACATAGAATTTTTAGGATAAAAACACTATTTTTGGCGAGATTGCTAGTATTTTTGGAGGAAAATGGAACTTACAGATCGAACTACAAACCTTGTAATGCATAACAACGTGCTCTTTATAATTAACGAAATAGTAGACAGGCCTCTTCAGCCACAGAGACGGCTGCTACCCATTTTTAAATGCTTTATTAAGGGCAACAAGACGAAAGAGGAAATTTACCAAACCTTAATTTTGTTGGCCTTTGATGGTTGGTGCAGACAATGGCACCTCGAGACAAATCCCGATAACTATTTTCTCTTCATGGCGCTTGTTGAGCCACACCGTGAGTCAATCGAATTGCGCATTAGTAATGTGCTTAAAAAGGTTAAAGATGAATTCTTCAATACCCGACTTAGGCCGCCACGAGAAAGAAGGGCTAGATCTTGCGGTTTTTCGCGCAGAGGGATCGAACGTTAATACGGTTATGGAAAAATTCTATCCCGTCTTCACTTAAGAAAAGAGAAAAAGATAATATTAATATGGATACTTGCGGTAATAATGCGCAAAAGTGCTGGGGTTTTAATTTCCTACCTAAATTTCAAATTTTGGAAATAATGGAAAATAATTAATTCGGCTGCGGTTTTTCCGCGCGGCGAAATGATTTTTGACTGGTGATTTTAGCTTGGATAACCATATTGGTTTGCTATCCTTTTTAGGATGTCAAATAATTACAATTGGTTATCGAAGTCTCGGGTTGAGAAAAAGACGGGTTAGATAATTTCCTACCTAAATTTCAAATTTTGGAAATTATTCAGGGCCAAGAAGAGGACAATTTTTTATATTGCGGTTTTTATATTTTTGCGGTTTAAGTGGCTTAAAGTATTGGATAATGCACTTCTAGGAGAAATTTAGGTGAAGCTCGAGCCGCTGGCGCAAGCTGTTGATGGGGATGTTGATGAAATTAACAAAGAGTGTATTTTGCCTGAATCTCCTACCAAAACCTTTCTAGGTTATCCAGCCCCGATTTCAAATACAACCTACACGCCAAATCAGTTTTTCGATGTAGTTCTCCCCTACTCTTCCCGTGGCTGCGTTAGACTTGTCGCCTACATGTTGCGCCGCACTCTTGGTTGGTGTGATGAAAACGGTAATCCCGTCGAACGCGAAATTTCGTTTTCTTATTCCGAACTCCAAGAAAAGGCGGGGGTGAGCCGGGATATGATTAGAAGTGCCCTTGATGAGGCAGTTGCGGGTCGATTCATTAAATGTATCCATAAACTGCATGGGCTAATGAACTTCGGCCCCCGATTCTAAAAAGCTTCGGCCAGTGATTCTAAAATACTTCGGCCACCTAATCTAAAAATGTTCGGCCATCTTTTGGCTTAAAGAGCCAGTGGTTTGGTGT